>CAZHJO010000529.1:0-2467 GCA_964532755.1 uncultured Maribacter sp.
ATCAGGAAGACCTAGCATGGGTTCATGGCTGAGCTATGGGCTGGGAAGTGAAAACAAGAACCTTCCTTCATTTGTGGTGCTGACTTCAAGAGGAAAAGGTAACAGCCAAGGGCTCTATTCAAAATTATGGTCCAGTGGATTTTTGGATTCCAAACATCAAGGTGTTCTGTTGCGTTCGGGTAAAGATCCCGTATTATACCTTAACGATCCCGAAGGTATCTCACGTTCTGATAAGCGACACTTATTAGATCATGTTTCTTCTCTCAATAAATTACATCATGCCGAAACTGGTGATGATGAAATAGAATCACGAATTGCACAATACGAAATGGCCTATCGTATGCAGATGTCGGTTCCTGATGTAATGGATATATCCAAAGAACCGGCATCTATCATCAAACTTTACGGGGAAGACTGTCAAGTGCCTGGCACCTATGCAGCAAATGCTTTGCAAGCAAGGAGGCTGGCCGAAAATGGTGTTCGATTTATACAGCTATACCATCAAGGTTGGGATCAACATGGTAACCTACCCAATGAAATGGCCGGTCAGGCCAAGGACGTAGATCAAGCTTCCGCTGCCCTTGTGCTAGACTTAAAGCAGCGGGGTATGCTAGAGGATACATTGGTTATTTGGGGAGGTGAATTTGGCAGGGGTAATTATTGTCAAGGGAAATTTGACCCAGCCAATTACGGTAGAGATCATCATCCAAGGGCATTCAGTATCTGGATGGCCGGAGGGGGTATAAAACCCGGACTTAACTACGGTCAAACCGATGAATTTGGGTACAATGTGGTTGAGAATCCTGTTCATATCAACGATTTTCATGCTACACTAATGCACACTTTGGGATTGGATCATGAACAGTTGACCTATAAATACCAAGGCCGACGCTTTCGATTGACCGATGTGGCAGGTAATGTGATAAAAGATCTTTTAGCATAACCTATGGCAGTAAAAAATAAAAGTATATGGGCAGATTATACCGTTTTTGGCCTATCTGTCTTCTTTGTATTTTGCTTGTTGTTTGAATCATATATTGAGCTTCCTAAGCTAGTAGCTTGGATAGGGCGTTGGCATCCTTTGGTACTGCATTTTCCTATCGTACTTTTATTGATTGCCATTTTTTTGGGATTCCGCGGTAAGGATGTCCCCATTAATTTACGCATTGTGGCCACAATAGCGACCCTGGTTACGGCCATCACTGGATTTTTTTTGGGTACGGAAAACTCCCCTAAGGGTGACCTCCTTTTTTGGCATGAATGGTTAGGTAGTTCCTTAGCACTTACAGTTGTTATTTGGTATTGGTTAATCGGAAAGAGGTTAGGAAGCAAGTTGTACGCCAATGCCTTGCAAATATTGATTATTGTATTGGTTGGTTTTACTGGGCATTATGGGGGTTTGGTCACCCATGGAGAGGATTTTTTGGCCCTGCCCACAGAAAAAAGACAGGAGAAAATCCCTGAGAATCCCTTGGTATATCAAGATGTGGTGGTAAGAATTTTAGATAAAAACTGTGTTAGTTGTCACAATCCAAGCAAAAAAAAGGGAGACTTGTTGATGACTGATCTAGAAGGCCTATTAAAAGGAGGTGAAGTTGGGAATACCGTAATTCCAGGAGATGTTGAGAATAGCGAAATTATTAGAAGGTTGCATTTGTCACATGAGGATGAAGAACATATGCCACCAGATGATAAAAAACCGCTCAAGGCCAATGAAATTCAAATTTTAGAACGTTGGATTGCCCTTGGCGCACTTGATACACTACGTTTGCATCATATGCCAAAGACCGAACCCTTGAGTGTTTTAGTGAAGGCAATGATGGAGCCAGATGCAAAGAATAAATGGGCGACCTTTCCCAAAGTGGCCGATAGTACATTGCAAAATTTGTCTACCGATTATATTACGATAAATCGAATAGCAAGTAATTCGCATGCACTGAGCGTCACTATTTTCTTATCCCCTAAATTCGATGCTGCTGTGATTGCAAATTTAAAACGGGTGGCTGAAAATATTGTGGAACTCGATATGAGTGGTTTACCAATTGGTCAACAGGAAATGAATACGGTATCTGCATGTTCTAATTTGGAATGGCTTGAAATTGATGGCACCCCAATTACCGATACCCAGGTGGAAGTTTTGAGAAACCTTAAAAATATAAGGTTATTGAAAATATATGATACGAAAATCGGGGATGCAAGTATTCCGGTATTTAAAGACCTTCAAAGTTTAAAAAGCCTTTATCTTTGGAAAACTGATATATCTGAAACAGCCTTGGAAAGTTTAAGACAAAGTAGGCCAAATTTATTGATCAATAGTGGTATTGACAATGAAATCAAGACCTTTTTTATAGAAACTGATTCCATAACCAATTTAAGCAAGAATGAAATTTGATTTAAAAGGAAAGACCGCAATAGTTACAGGTGGCGGTAGTGGTATAGGTAAGGCAATTTCCAAAATCCTTGCCCA
>CAZHJO010000530.1:0-2465 GCA_964532755.1 uncultured Maribacter sp.
CGTACCTTGGCATAAGTACTCCGTTGTTACCAATACTTCATTGGTTCCTTGTTCCAAATCAAGTTCTACATACGGCTCTGGAGTTTCAATTATTCGTCCATTAAAGTTAATCTTATAAGCAGTTCCACCTGACAATTCCAGTTTCAAAGTATTATTCATTAAATCGACTTTCCCATCAAGGGATACTTCCAGTGCTGTTTCAATTGTAAGTGTAAAACATAAACTGTCTGATTCGATGTCATTGGCCATAAGGCAAAGTTCGTATTGTCCTGGAGATAAATCGGTCAATATTGCTTGAGAAGTAAATGAAGTTTCCTGTGTGCCATTCAGAATAGCTTTATATGATCTGGAATTATCCTGTGTCAGGATTTCAATTCTGCCGTTTCCGGCATTTGGGCATACTTCGCTGAAAGTTTTGATCTGAAATAGATTGGAATCCAATATTGCGACCTCGCATCCCGCTTCATTCACAAGAATCCCTAAAGGCGTATCCTCACAATTATCCCTATAATCTGGAACTCCATCCCCATCCGCGTCACGTTGTTCTTCAGAACATCCTTCGGCATTGACCTCAGCACCCTGTTGTGTATCCATACAAATATCCAAATCATCAAATACCCCATCAAGGTCAGAATCCTTTTGGGTAAGACTACAACCCTGTTCATCAGTCGTTTCCCCAATTGGCGTATTTGGACATTGATCCATGAAGTTTACTACTCCATCTTGATCGGTATCTTCCTGTGCAGTAGTGAAATCTAAACTTTCTAGGCCGTATTTAGCAAGAAAGTAATCTTGGGCATTATTGCCACTATTGTTGTATAAGGCCGTTTGTGGAGCAAGATTCAGTGTATCAGACGAAAAACTACCCGAATAATAAAGGTCATCCGAGTCTACTTTTATGGGGCCAGACCAGTCTTTCACCTCGGTATGATATTGCTGTGGAATACCACTAAGGTGTATTAGATATTCCATCCCAAAGTTATTAAGATCTACCTTGAGCAGTACTGGTTCTTCGCCTTCACTGTTTGTAGACAAACTGCCATTATCAAATTCCTTGGTTTCCCGAAAAGTAGTGGCCACTAACAAGTGCTCCTTGTAATCGGACATGTAGCCACGTCGCCCATTGATACTTAATCCGTCAATTGAACGATAATTCAAAAATAATCCGTCTTGCACATTAAATTCGAGAAGTCCGCCGGTATAACCGTATGTAGCCGTTTTTAAAAATCTAAAATCATTTGATATGACGGTATCAAAGGCATAAGCCCAAAGATATAATTTACCATTCGCTCCAATATGGATATCAGAAGGCAGTAACACATTGTAACCGTTTCCCTCTTCATATTCCCGGCTAATGGTTTTCGACCATAAAGTTTCTAGGCTTGAGTTGAGTTTATGTAGCTGTGTTTCATCTGGGGAACAACTAGAAAAACCATAATTTATGGCTAGATAAAGATTGCCGTCCTTATCGATAGTTACGGCATTAAGATCATCATGAGCAAGACCGCCATAAATAATAGCATCTTTTACTTGTCCAATTGTATTGAATTTAGCAATATAAATATCTCGGGCATACGTATTTTCGGAACTTCCTAATGGACAATCGCTATTTTCCCTATTTTCGAACTCATAAGTATCCCCAATATTTATGGTTTCATCGAAAACACCTAAGGCAAATATAGTTCCATCATGATATGCCAATTTTGGCGAAGTTGAACCTACCAATTTTCTTGACCATAGCAATTGACCCGCAGTATTGATTTTTATTAATGAATTTCCGTGTGGGATATCTATATTGGCGATAGTGGTTGGCCCAGGGCCATTGGCCGGGAAAGTCAATTGTGCATAGACATTGCCCGATTCGTCAACCGTCATGGTGCTTAGTGAAGGTTTTGAACTATACTGATATATATCCAAGTCGAAGAAATCAAAGCGCCATAATTGTTCACCGGCATCATTTCTTTTTTCCAAACCATCACTAGATAGGAATACGACCCCATCTGGCACTTTTTCAACACTTTTGGCCTGCTCAGTTAAATGGCCTCCATCCGAGAAGGCCCATTCTAGGTCTTGGGATTGGAGTGGAAAGATAAAGAGTACAATAAAGCATATGCTAATAACAAATGCGAGGGAACGCTTAGGTAGTGACAATGGTATTTTGGTTTGGTTAAACCTTCCTACAATTCAGAGAAGGAAGTTTCATAATTAACGGCAATTTACAACTATTATTACTGTAATTTCGTACAATTCGGTCAAATACATCATTTTTCGATTTAGCTAAGAAACAACCAAATTTTTGGTAGTTGGAATTTCCAAAATTGACCCATGGTAGGTTTTTACGATTTGGAAGGTAAGGATAAGAAACCGATGCTTTTCACTCCGACAATTAGATATTCGTTCCTGGAAATAATCGATTATCCATTCTACTTATATATAATTCTAAAATAGAATTAAAGGGTAAACAT
>CAZHJO010000531.1:0-2465 GCA_964532755.1 uncultured Maribacter sp.
GTGAAACCCCGCAACGGATTTTTAGACCTGCTCCCTTGCTGAACCAACATTGTGCTGAGATACTCAGTGAATTTTGCAACTATGATGAAAAGCGGATTAAGCATTATTTAGCTAAAATAATAAGTGATTAAAAATGGCCTTATCAACATTTTACATTGGCAGCTATACCCAATTTCTATCTCCGGAAATTGTAGGTTCGGGAAATGGAATTTCGACAGTTCAATTAAACGAAGAGACGGGTGAATTGTCAGTATTACATACCAAAATGACAATCAGTCCCAGCTATTTGTCAATAAGCGCCGACAACAACTATTTGTATTGTAATACGGAGGTCATTGAAGAGGAGAATCCGGTTGTTCAGGCCTTCAAGATCAACGAAGATTTTTCATTGGAATTTTTGAATGAGCAACCTATTAAAGGTGGATGCCCTTGTCACATCGAGGTCTTGAATAAACGGGTTTTGGTGGCCTGTTATATTTCAGGGAATTTGCTCGAATATCCTTTGGATAAATCGGGAAAAGTGATGGAATGCACCATGAACCATCAGCATTCGGGATCAAGTGTGAATTTGGAAAGGCAAGAGGCTCCACATACCCATCATGTGGCCATACACCCAATTAATAACGATGTGTATGTATGTGATCTGGGGATAGATATTGTTAAGGCGTATGAAGTCGTTGAAGGCAGATTAGAACCCAACTTAAACAAGGATATTGCAATTGCAAAAGGAAGTGGACCAAGACATTTGGTGTTCGATAAAGATGGGAGATTCGGGTATGTAATCAATGAACTCACAGGTACTGTTGCAGTATTGAAGAATAAAGCGGGAATATTTGAGCAAATTGGCTCTTATGAATCACTGCCCGAATCCCATACAGATACACCAAGTGCCTCGGCCATCAGAATTCACCCGAATGGTGAGCTCCTTTATGTAGCCAATCGAAAATTTGATGCTATTACGATTTTCAGGATTGATGGCGAAACATTGGAATTGATCGATCATAAAAAAACGGGTGGAAAAGAGATCAGGGAGTTCAATGTTACACCAAGTGGTAAGTGGTTGGTGGCCTGTCATCAGAATTCCAATGACACCATTGTTTTTAGAATACAGGACAATGGAAAATTAAGCGAAGTGTACAGAACCCAGAAGGTAAAGACCCCGGTTTGTGTTGCATTTTTAAATTGAAGTTGAACATCAAAAATCAGAAGCGAAAATGAAGTTAGGATTCGGATTATATAGACATATGTTGAACAGGGACCATTATAAATTTGCTAAACAATGCGGCGCCACACATTTGGTTGTACATATGGTAGATTACTTTGGGCATGAACGGAATGATAAAAGCAATGCCAATCAACCTATAGGAGAAAAAGAGGGTTGGGGTAAGGCTGGTAATCCGGATGAGATATGGAGCTTGGATGAATTGCTGGCCATTAAAAAGGAAATCAATTCACATGGATTGGAATGGGAGGCCATAGAGAATTTTGACCCTGCACATTGGTATGATATTCTTTTGGATGGGCCCAAAAAGGAAATGCAGATGCGAAATTTAAAACAGTTGATTCGTAATGTAGGAGCTGCAGGTATACCCATTTTTGGCTATAATTTTTCATTGGCAGGAGTTGCAGCCCGTATAGAGGGCGAATTCGCCAGAGGGTCCGCAAAATCAGTCGGAATGGATGGTGGTGACGATACACCTGTTCCCAATGGAATGGTCTGGAACATGGTTTATGATGAAAATGCTCCTGAAGGTACTTTGCCAAAAATCGACCATGATGAACTATGGAGCCGACTACAGTATTTTCTTGACGAGATTTTACCTGTTGCTGAGGAAGCAGGTGTGAAAATGGCCGCCCACCCAGATGACCCACCAATGGCTTATGTACGGAATACGCCAAGGCTGGTTTATCAACCAGGGATGTATCAGAAATTGATTGATATGAATCCAAGTCCGGCCAATAATCTGGAGTTCTGTTTAGGTTCAATAGCCGAAATGACCCAGGGTGATGTATATGATGCTACTGACAGCTACAGTAAACAGGGAAGAATAGGGTACATCCATTTTAGGAATATCGTCGGCAAGGTACCCAACTACAAAGAAGTTTTTGTTGATGAGGGAGATATTGACATGTTCAAAATACTTCAAATATTAAAGAAGAACAATTTTGATGGGGTTTTGATTCCCGATCATACCCCACAAATGACCTGTGATGCGCCATGGTATGCCGGTATGGCCTATGCTATGGGATATATGAAGGCGGCTATTAAGCTTTTGGATGAAGATTAGATATTTAAAATAATGATATGAAACTAAAGTTTGCAGGTAGTAAAAATTTCTTAAAACTGTTATTAATAGGCCTTTTTTTATGGATTGTGACTAGTCATGCACAGGAAGCTGTTACCCCTGCCCATCCTGAGTTTTATGCCATGGATAGGGAGGATATTTCATTTGATGATGAGCATG
>CAZHJO010000532.1:0-2459 GCA_964532755.1 uncultured Maribacter sp.
AGTCTCACCATTCTGGGTAAAATCTTCCTTAGTGTAATCTATTACCTTGTCCGCTCCAAGATCTTTGACAAAATCTAAATTGTTTGTACTGCATATACCCGTCACCTCTGCTCCAAAAAACTTTGCAAGCTGCACTGCGCTGGTCCCTAGAGCTCCTGAGGCACCGTAAATAAGTACCTTATGTCCCTTTTGAACACTGCCATTCCTTAAAAAATGTAAGGCAGTATGGCCTCCAAAATATAGGGTAGCAGCTTCTTCAAAGGAACAATTAATAGGCATTGCGGTAAGCACCGATTTTTCGGGCATGCATTTGTACGCTGCATAAGCACCCAGCCCAAAATCAAAGGTTGAACCAAATACCTTATCACCAACCTGGAACAGTTTCACTTCTCTTCCGACTGATTCTACAACTCCGGCAAGATCAACACCAAGTATGGAAACTTTTGGCTTAATAAGACCAAAAAAGAACCTTGTCAAAAAAGGATCAGGTTTCCGAAGTCGAACGTCACCTGTTGTGACAGTAGTTGCATGTATCTTAATAAGAATTTCATTGTCCTTGGGAATAGGTTTTTCCACATCTTCAAGATGAAGGACGTTCGGAAGACCATATTTTGTAAAAACAACCGCTTTCATAGATTATAGGCAATAGATTATTCCTCTATCAAAACTCCCATTTTACCCATCTGATAATCGCGCATGGCCTCGAGTATCTCTGTTTCAGAATTCATGACAAACGGACCATGCTGAACTACCTTTTCATCCAAGGGTTTGCCTGAAAGCAAAAGGAATTCGGCCTTTGCATCAGTTGAAATTTCAATTTGTTCACCTGCATTCTCAAAAACCACTAAATTCTCTTTCTCAACGAGACCAAGACCATTGACTTTGAGATTTCCTTTGATGGTATAGATCATTGTATTGAAGCCCTTGGGAATAGTAAAAGACTGCGATCCCTTTCCATCAGCTTCACTCCATAGCACCAATAGCTCACTCTCTGGTACGATCTTTCCTTGTAATGAAGCATAATCGCCAACTATTACCTTGGTGCGTATGTTCTTGTTTTCTGAATAGAAAAGCGGGATATCATGTTCAGGGACATATTGGTATTTGGGCTCCTGCATTTTTTTATTGGCCGGGGAATTTACCCAAAGTTGAATCATCTCATTGGATTCATTCCTATCCATTAAATCCTGTGAAGGACGTTCGCTGTGAACAATGCCAGATCCCGCATGCATCCATTGTACCTCACCTTTTTTGGCAATCTGGTTATTACCACGACTATCCCGATGATGTATTTCTCCCTCAATAATAAAAGTAACTGGTGTAAAACCTCTATGGGGATGTGCGCCCACACCTTGGTGTAAAGCTTTACCATTTTTTCTATACTTTAATGTACCGTGGTGTAATAACAGAAAAGGATCTACTTGTTGCACATTATTTGTTGGTAATGCCTGTTTTAATGGAATACCGCCCATATCTATATCAAAGGCAGGAATCATTGTCCTTACTTTTTTATTCATAAGCTTATAATTTAAATTGTTGCCTGAAACTCTTGGATTTTTTTATCCAATGCTTTGCCCAATTCACCATTTTTCAAACCAACTTCTGAGAAATTGTCATAGAAAGAAGGTAACGAAAAATCAGCAATTACTTTTCCTCCTAAAAATGGGAATGAAGCTTTTGCTGTTCCTAAAACTGTTGCACCACCTCGACCTCCAGGAGAAGTTGCCATTAATAACATTGGCTTGTCTTTCCAAACTTTTTGATCTATTCTCGACAACCAGTCAATCGCATTTTTAAATGCTGCGGTAAAAGATCCGTTATGTTCTGCCATAGAAATAACAATGCCATCTACTTCTTCTAAAATCCCATTTAGTTTAAGGGCATTTTCAGGAATTCCTTCTTCTTTTTCTAAATCTATTCCGTAAAGTGGTAATTCAAATTCGTTTAAATCAGCGACAATGGTTTCAGATTCCTTTATCTGCTTGGCCGCGTATACTGCCAATTTTTTGTTTATTGAATCTTTACTATTGCTTCCACCTAGTGCTATTATTTTTTTCATGAAGTAAATATCCGAAGTGCAAAGGACCTATGCATTAATCTAGATTAAGAAATGGTCTTGGATTAATTGCTCCTTGCTTTTTCACTTTTAACCTTGCTCAGTGCTTCAGGAGTTATACCCAAGTAGGAGGCAATCATCCGCTGTGGAACTCGTTGCATAATTTCTGGATAGGTCGCCCTAAAATGTTCATAACGTTTTATGGCAGATGCACTCATTAACATAATGACCCTTTCTTGTAAGACCGCTATTCTTTTGATCATTGCAGCAGTTCGCTGGTTGTCACTTTCAATAGTAAGAGGAATATATACTTCTTCGAACAACTTTTTGTCAATCACTTCGATTTCGGAATCCTCGAGAACATCAATAAAAAGCTGACAGGGTGAGGCAAAATCAGCACCAT
>CAZHJO010000533.1:0-2455 GCA_964532755.1 uncultured Maribacter sp.
CCTCAACATCTTCAAACTTTGTGTCGGCCATCCTAGTTTTACTGAAGTTTATGTCCTTGAATTCCAAGTTTGCATCGTCCTTATCATAATCAAAGACCAAAATTCCCTTTGTATCCATCATTCCTAAATTCTCGAATGAGTTAAAATCGTTGTTTTGAATCTGAAATATTTCCAGACTGGCCAATTGCCCAAATTCCTCGGGGATTTCACCCCCAAACCGATTATTTGCCAAGACCAATTCCTTTAAATTACTAAGGTTTCCAATTTCGCGAGGTATATCACCGTATAATCCGTTTTCAAAAAGACCCAAGCTTTCCAATTGGGATAAACTGCCCAAACTATTAGGGATCGCACCTCTTAAGTTATTGCTTGATAAATTAAGTATTTTTAGTTTTCTAAGATTTCCAATACTATCGGGAATACTTCCTGATAAGAAATTATTAAAAACCGATAACTCTATTAAATTGACCAGCATTCCTATCGAATTTGGGATGGTACCCTTAATACGGTTCATTTCTAGTTTTAAGACCCTAAGTTCTTTTAACAAACCCAAACCATTGGGCAATTCCCCAGAAATGGAATTGAAAGCCAAGTTTAGCTTTTTGAGATGAACAAGCTTCACAATGCTTTCCGGTATAGTGCCTGATAAATTATTGTGAAAGAGATCAATTTCAACAATATGGTCGTTCACCACCTTAACCCCGCTCCATTTTTTGTAGGAAGATTTGATGTCCCAAGAGTTCTTCCAAGAATCACCGTTGGTACTGTTATAGAGGTCTATTAGGGCCTGTTTTTCATCATTGGAAATATCGGCAAATATCATATTGCTTGACAGAACACATAACAGTACCAAACAAAATATTTTTTTCATAACACACTTAGTTAAAATATGTTTAAGACCAATTCAATACTTAAGAATTACCCTACAAATTACATATATTAACGGATGAAAAGCAATTTTTATCGTTTAAGTGCTCTACAATGTTGTGAAAGCTTAATTTCTTGTGGTGTAGGAAAATAAAACAAAATCATATGGGGCAATTAGCTGATTTCTTCTAAACTTATCGTTATCTCTTCCCATTGTACCATAAGATCTTCAAGGCTTTTCTTTTTACCTTGATACGAATCAAAAAAATTGGGTTTTGCAATGGTAGCGTCGTAATCCATTAATAAACTATGGTCAATATCTGATATTTCTTTTTCAAGAGTTGAAATTTTACGCTCCACTGCACTCAACTTATTCTTTAGGGATTTCAACTTCTTTTGATTTTCAAAGGAATTCGACTGCTTTTCTGTCTTTTCCTTTTTAACCGTATGGTTCTTTTCTCTTTCAATAGCTCTAAAATCGGCCACTTTGCGCTGCTCCAAATAATAATCAATATCACCCAAGTATTCTTTGATCTTTCTATCCCTGAATTCATAGACTTTGTTGGTAAGCCCTTGTAGAAAGTCCCTATCATGTGAAATAAGAATCAACGTGCCCCCAAAACGCTGTAATGCCCGCTTTAATACATTCTTAGACTTAATATCAAGGTGGTTGGTAGGCTCATCCATAACCAAAACATTAAAGGGCTGTAGGAGCATTTTGGCCAAGGCCAGTCTATTACGTTCCCCTCCAGAAAGAACCCTTACATATTTATCTACCTCTTCCCCACTAAAAAGGAAGGAGCCCAGAATATCACGTACCTTACTTCTATTTTTCTCATTGGCCGCATCTAGCATAGTATCCAATACCGTTTTTCTACCATCTAGATACTCAGCTTGGTTTTGGGCAAAATATCCTATTTGTACATTATGGCCCAACTTACATTTTCCTTCATGTTCTAGCTCACCAACCATTATCTTTGCCAATGTTGACTTACCTTGACCATTTTGACCAACGAATGCCGTTTTACTATCCCGCTCCAGAAGCAGATTAATATTCCTGAGTACCACCTTATCCCCATAACTTTTGGATAAATCATTTATTTCTGCAATAACTTTTCCTGGTGTAATTGAAATCGGGAAACGTAAATTCATTACAGAACTATCGTCTTTATCCACTTCAATACGCTCCATCTTATCTAATTTCTTTATAAGGGATTGGGCCATAGAGGCCTTTGTCGACTTTGCCCTGAATTTTTCAATCAAACGTTCGGCTTGCTGAATTTCTTTCTCTTGGTTCTTTTGGGCGTTGAGTTGTTGTTCCTTGATCTCGCCCCTTAATTTTAAAAACTGGGAATAGGGTTTGTTATAATCATAAATTCTACCCAAAGAAATCTCAATAGTTCTGTTCGTTACATTATCCAGGAACATCTTGTCGTGTGAAACTACGACCACAGCCCCGGGGTAATTATTCAAAAATTGTTCAAGCCAGATAATCGATTCTATATCCAAGTGGTTTGTAGGTTCATCCAGTAACAATACATCATTGCTTTGAAGAAGAAGTTTGGCCAACTCAATACGCATACGCCAA
>CAZHJO010000534.1:0-2455 GCA_964532755.1 uncultured Maribacter sp.
AGTTTGCCCGTATCCCAGCTTTCATTTTGAGCGTTTACATAGGCCATAAGGTGGCTGCCACTCCCAAATCTGCTAATTGCCGCTTTTGTGTCTTCTAGATCGGCAATGGAAAGATACTTGCTCCTTGCACCTACATGAATTCCCCATTGTAGGGGTGAAGCAATAAATTCCTGTACTATTTTCGAAGGACTGCCCTCGGTTATGCTCTTTATCAGACCTTCAGTTAGGATGATGGCCAGGTCTGTCTCTCCATTCTGGAGCATTTGACACATTTTGCCGGTACCCTCAGGGATGTCCATCCACTGTAAATCGATGCCACGCTCCTCAAAAGCACCTTCCTCAAGGGCCAAATGCCAAGGAAGGTTAAAATGTTCGGGCACTCCGATGATTTTTATGGGCTTCAATTGCTGGTCAGTTTTTCGAGCGTATACTGAATAAGATTATCAATAGTCTTTAATGGGGTTTTGGAAAATTCGCCCAGTACCCTGTTGGCAATGATACAATTCAAGGAAACAGCTCGGTGTCCCATAAGTTTGCTCAGACCGTAAATGGCAGAAGACTCCATTTCCATATTGGTTATCCGAAGATCCTTATACTGAAATGTAGTAAGTTTATCTATAAGGGTCCTATCTTGTAAACTCAATCTTAATGTACGACCTTGAGGTCCATAAAAACCTGAATTCGTTACGGTTACGCCATATCGTATACGATTTGAGGATAATTGGGCCCGTATTAGATCATCGCTTTTTACCAGATAGGGCCACGGTTTTTCCTCAGACCAATCTGTGTGTTCAGCAAAGGCATTCGCAAAATCCGGATGTAGTATGCCGTCGTTCTTGTAATAGTGCAATAGTCCGTCAAAACCTAATGCGTATTCGCTTAAAACGAAAGAATCGACCGGAATATCAGGCTGGACTGCACCAGAAGTGCCTATACGTACAATTTTAAGTTGTTTAAGCTCTTTCCTGAAGGTTCTGGTAGCGAAATCTATATTCACGAGGGCATCAAGCTCGTTCAGCACAATATCAATATTATCAGCTCCAATTCCCGTGGATAAAACGGTAATACGTTTTCCGTTCAAAAAACCAGTATGCGTATAAAACTCACGTTTTTCTTTCCTAACCTCAATGGTATCAAAGTGTTTGGACACTCGACCAACCCGGTTCTGGTCGCCAACGACAATTATGGTATCCGATATGTCTTCAGGTAATAAATTAAGGTGATAAATACTGTTGTCAGCATTTAGGATGAGCTCGGAAGCTTCTAGCATATTACAATTTTAGAATTCTATCCGATTCTGTGTTGTAAAGGAAGTTGTATTTCAATGCTCCGCCCAAATAGGCATCATTATCCTGAATGCATGAATAATAGCTGGTTTTACCTTCAAGAATTTCTTTGCCTTTTTTCGTTAAACGTACTGGATTGAAAGAGGAGTAGAGCGGTTTTAAGTTAGTAATGATACGTTCAAATTGTGAGTCCCCAAAACCATATACACCTTGATTCGTTAATGCAGTGCGTAACAATTCACGCTTTGATTTGGGCTTCTTATCAAATGATAATCTCAAAACTTGATTTTCAACATCGTTAAGCCCATTTTTAATGGTTGGGAATCTTTTTAAATGCGCTTTTATTGCATCGGAAAGATAGTCGAACTGGTAATTTTTGAAATCAGTTAGGTTTTCCAATCGAATGGGATTATCACTACAATATAATTGCCAAACATAGTCGGCGTATTCAATATCATTCATTGATAATTCCGTTCTGTTTTCATAGAGTTCCAGCAATTTTTCATCGGAGACTTCGCCCAAGCCGTACATTTTGTCCGTATCATCCTCATCCCCACTACAAACAAGTGAAATATGCGCATATTTACGGTGCGTTTTTAACCAACTTATGACTGCCAACATATTAATTTGACAAAAGAGGTCATATTCAAACCATAATACGATTTGGTCCTGTTGTTTGTGGTTACAAAGAGATCGGTATTCCTTTAAGGTCTTCTCTACAAACCAGGATTTTGTAACCTTATAATTCTTGTTAAGAAATTCAAACCGGGTTTTCCAAAAAGATTCGCTCCCGACATTGGTCAATGTCTTACCTTCACAGAGCATTTCGCGCCATGTAATGATATCACCTTTCAATTCTAATGATTTAAGCCTATCGGTTAGGCTATCACCATTGGTTATGTGTAATAGGGAACTCATTTTTGTGGTTGTTTAGGTTTTGACTAATAAAAGTAACATTTAATCGAAAATAACAAAAAAAATTAACAGAAAATTACGCAACCCTTTAAAAAAAATAATCCTGAATCGGATTACTACCCACCAACTCTTTTTACTTTGAACCCCTTTTCTTGAAGCATTCGCATTATTTTATCGCGATAATCACCTTGAATAATAATTCGGCCCTCCTTAAAGGTGCCCCCAACGCTCAATTTGGTTTTTAACTCCTTGGC
>CAZHJO010000535.1:0-2454 GCA_964532755.1 uncultured Maribacter sp.
GTGAAATATTAACTGGAAAAGCCGATGATGAAAGTATAAATAGCAATGACAAGATAAACAATCCCAACAAGACCATATTGGAACTTGCCAATAATCTTCCCGATTACAAGGGAAAGGTCGCGGCATTTGGGAGTTGGGACGTTTTTCCGTTTATCATCAATGAAGAACGTTCAGGAGTACCTGTCAATGCAGGATTTGCTGCTGCCAAAGGAGATGACCTGAACGAAAGGGAATCCTTCCTTAATCAATTGCAGGCACAAATACCGAGCCCATGGGGCTCAGTACGTCTCGATGCCTTTACCCATCATTATGCCTTGGAGTATATGCAAAGAAAACATCCAAACCTTGTTTATATAGCCTATGGCGAAACTGATGATTTTGCCCATGATGGCAATTATGAGGCCTATTTGAAATCTGCCCATACCACTGATTTTTTTATAAAGGAATTGTGGGAGTTTGTTGAAAACGATTCATACTATAAAGGGAATACCACCTTCATCATTACCACTGACCATGGAAGGGGCACTATACCTCTCGACACATGGAGAGATCATGGAAAAAACATTGAAGGAGCTGACGAGGTTTGGGTAGTTGTCTTTGGAAAAGAGATAAAGCCAATTGGGGAAGTCAAAGCGAAAGAGCAATTGTATACTAATCAAATTGCGGCTTCCATCGCCAAGTTATTGAATATAGAAATGGACAAAACAAAGATGGGTGCGAAATTTGAATTTATAACGGATTAACACTTTCTATCTTACTTTAAATGTAACTTATGGGGTTGAATCCATTTATCGGAACTATTCTAATTGCTAATTTGTTGTATCCTGTTTTAATTTTTGGCCAGGAGGTTAGGAATGTACCCATGTCATTTGAAACCCTAAGCCCTGAGCCGGAAATTATCCTAATAGAGAATAAGATCAAAGTGCCAACTGAAGGAGGACATCTGCAGGGTGTACAGGTCATTGATAGAAATGGGACTGAAAAGATCCTTATTTCGGGAAGCTCGCGTACAACAGCCTATATTTTACAAGCAGATTTGCCAACAAAGAAAATAGATACCTTAATTAACTTAATGTACGAACCTTACAGACATGCAGGAGGAATTCAAGTTAGTGAACCGTTTTTGGCAGTAGGCATTGAAGATAATTTTATCAGAAAGGATTCAAAGATTTGCTTGTACAGTTACTGTGATTCCAACCTGTATAGAGCTCAAGCCAATATCACTATTGAGCGGAAAGGAGAAGTTGAGCGACAGACTGCTGGAGCAACTGGTTTATTAGCCTTAGATAATGAATACCTTATGGTAGTTAGCAATTGGGATAGTCGAAACTGGGACTTCTACTGCGTTGATCCTGAAAAAAATGAGTATAATATGCTAGAGGATTATGCTGTTCCTGGTGACTGGCCAAGCTATCAATCAATCAACCTTATTATGGATAAGGAGGCCATTTATGCGATTGGATTTTACAATAAGGAACTTGTCGATTATGCAGATTTAATTCTTGTTAGTGCACAGGGAACCTTTAAACCGATAATGGAGAAAGTCTTTACTAAAACTTTTAATAGTACAAATGGTGTTGATTTTGGTGCGGCTGCCGGACTACAAGTGGATAAGGAAGGTAATTTACATGTTTGGGGTACACAAAGAGATGTGCTGAAGCAAATTACAATTAACAAGTTTTCTCAACTATAAAATCATCGGATAAATAGCACATATAGGGAGAAATACGGCTGTAAAACCAGCTAAGTGGATAAATTTATGCACATCTTGGCTAGCGCTGTTAGACTAAATTAACAAAACCAATTAATTAAAAGATAACTTTCATTTTACACGACATGAAGTTTGGACTTAAGAACTTATTATTAATAATACTAATGCAATCATTGTTGCTTTGTAGTTGTCAAATACAAAACGAAAAACAGAAGGTTTCTGAAAAGCCTAATGACAGTTTGGATCTAGTGAACCTCGTGTATCCATTTTTGGATACTGCAAATTCACGTTGGTTCTATTTTTCGTCGGCGAGTCGGCCTTTCGGAATGGTTAATTTAAGTCCGGATATGTCAATTAATGGGGCATGGGATTCTGGATACCGCTATGAGGTAGATTCCATTAAGTTTTTCAGTCATATTCATGCCTGGCAATTATCGGGTGTACCCGTAATGCCAACAACAGGGGAATTCAAAGGACATTTAGGCCCAGATGCCTACCAATCCCACTATTCGCATGACGATGAAAAAGTGTTCCCAGGATACCATCAAGTCAAATTGAAGGATTACGGAATAAATGCCGAACTAACCTCGACCACACGAGTGGGTTTTCATAAATATACCTTTGAAAGGAATGATCAGAATTTCATTTTATTGGATTTGGGAACGGTATTGGGGCCATCACCAACAATATATGGACATGTAGACAAAAAATCAAATACAGAAATAAATGGTTATGCCTTGATG
>CAZHJO010000536.1:0-2449 GCA_964532755.1 uncultured Maribacter sp.
TGCGAAATCCAGCCGTTTAAAGGTAGGAAATTTCCGGTTTTCTATAAGGGAAGACTGAATTATAGGTATTGTTTGCTGTAGTTTTTTAGAATTCCAACTGATGCTCTTTACAAAACCAATTGGGCTCGCAACCCGTCACTTCGCAACCGCCAAGTTTGACCTTTCCTTTTTCCATTTTCCGCATTAATTTTCTACCAGGAAGTCCATATAATATTGGAATTACGTTTTTTGATATTCCGTCCACAGGACATTTCTTGGAATCCGTTTTTTCATAACAAGGTCCAGCTGGAAGTCCCATAACGAGTTTAGTTGCACGATTTTCATTTACTAAAACATTGGTGATTGTATCCTTTCCGTACCCAATACTTTGCAAAACAAGGTCGTACTTTCCTGGGCTTAAATCCGATAACTCAAATTTACCGTTTATGTCCGCTTGAGTTCCAGTTCTCGTTCCACTAATTGTGATTGTTGCTCCGGGTAAGGCCAATGAATCGAGTTTGAAAATTACATTTCCCTTAATTGAGCCTTTCTGCGCAAATGAATTAACAGAAATAAAAATCAGTAAAAGTCCAATCAGTTTTTTCATTTTCGAAATTACAGCTAACTTGTTTATATAGATGTAAAATACATCTTTATACACCCATATTGGTATAAAACCGATGATAACCTACATTATTTATATTAAACCTCAAAATCATCGAAAGGATTTTTGATTCGATCTAGACTCGTACTGCTCACATGGGTATAGATCATAGTTGTCTTAGGGCTGTTGTGACCTAACAGTTCTTGAATATACCTAATATCGGTACCGTTTTCCAATAGATGGGTAGCATGGCTATGTCTTAGGGTATGTAGTGTAACAGGCTTATTAATCCCGACATTTTTTAGGGCCCTCTTTAATATCTGTCGTGCGCTTACCGGGGAATATTCCGCACCGCTGGCCCCTTCGAAAAGGGAATTTTGCGGTTTATAGGCTTCTAAATATTCAGCCAAAAGGGTGCACATTCTTTTGGGTATGGGCACATACCTGTCTTTTCTCCCCTTACCAGATTTTATATGGGTAAACCCCCTTTCAAGGTCAAGATCTTTGACCTTGATGTTCAACGTTTCCCCAATCCGCAGACCACACGCGTACAAGATACTCAACAGGGTCTTATGCTTTAGGTTTTGTATAGAAGCCAAAATTTCCTTCACTTCGTCAATACTAAGTACTTCCGGTAGCTTTGATTGTTTTTTGGGTCGCTCAAGGTTTGCAGATAACAATGGATCCATACCATCATAGGTATAAAAGAGCTTCAATGCATTGATGGTTTGGTTTTGATAGGTAAATGAAAATCCATTGGCAAGGATATACCGGGTATTGTAATCCTCAAGGTCATCACTTGAGATGTCCTTGACCGCTTTCCCATTGTGAAAACCAAAGAACATCAAAAGCATACTTTCATAAGTCTTAATGGTATTGTTACTGTATCGCTTTTGGTACATCCAGTTCTTGAATTTGGCTATTCTGACCATCGCATCCAGACGGGGCTTTCCCTTAATTTTTATCCTATTCTTTTTTGATATTGTTGTTGGGACACTTGGCGAAGATGTTGTCTTCAACGAACTGTAATCAACATAATGTTTCCTTTCTCGCAAGTATAGAAATAAGGTGTTGGTCATGTGCTTGGAAAACGGCAGGTAAAACCCCTTGAGCAATCGGCTCCAACGGACTCCATGAAACGCCTTTACGTATTCCTTGGTGTTGAAATCATACGGAAATGAAATGACAAGCAATTCTTCACCTTTGTGAACCACTTTTGATAAGGTAATAGTTGTATTGGTCATGATGTACGACGTAATATTGGTCCAATTTAAATAGCATAAATCATTTAATCGTATATTAATCGAATAATATACGAATGTACATTCACTAAATTTAAATTAAATGAGAATACAGCACGAATGTCTTTATTGTGGTAAGCAACTCGTGGGCAGGACAGATAAAAAATACTGTGACCTTCATTGTAAAAGTGCGTATCAATACCAAAAGTCAAAAGAAATTCCTGAACGGTTTTACAACAAAGTTGATAACCAATTAAAGCTTAACCGTAAGATCTTGAAGAAATACAATAAAGGTGGTAAAGTGATCGTAAGGGCAGAAGTACTTTTGAATTTAGGTTTTGACCCCAACTTCTTCACGCACTATTGGAAGAACAAAAAAGGGGACGTTTACCTATTTGTTTATGAATATGGATTTTTGAAAAAAAAGGAGAATGGAAAAGTAAAATATGTATTGATACTTTGGCAAGACTATATGACGCGCACCTCAAAGAAAGATCTTAAGTTCAATAGAAAATAGAACGTTAAAAAAAGAATTGACCTTCATATTTATATTCAAATATGTACTAAAATCCAATAGCCCCTACAACTCTAAAATCTCTAAAATACAATGAGGTTGTTTCACTTT
>CAZHJO010000537.1:0-2438 GCA_964532755.1 uncultured Maribacter sp.
AGAGCTTTGCCTGCTGTGAAAGAATAGTGTCCGAGGCCAAAAAGGTATAATCAGTAAGTGATGACCGTACCGTAATCTCACCAATGTTCTTTAAAACCTTGATGATCTTATGTGTTGCCCTAAATTCAAGATCATCCGATAATCGCTTTAACGCCATTACTATGGCACCGTTACGAATGTCTTTTCCCAATTGTTCTTCAATTTCAGGCTTGACGATTCTCGAAAGCGAGGTAAGGTTTATAATACCTTGGGCAAGTGCACTTTGAAGAAAGGGTTTCTTCTTGATATATTGCTCAACGACAGATGAGATTGTTTTCATATTTGACTAGTTATCAGCAAATATAACATATTGTTACAAATAAAACAAATTGTGGAAAAATAAAGTCAAAAGTGATAGAATGCGCTCTTCAAGTGTTCAATCTTAAATACCTCTTTATTTTTAAGTATTGTGATAACATCAAATCGTACCTCCACGTCAAGGTCATGTTCAGTCACAAAGTGGTCAGCTCCCAAAACAAGTAGGTTGATTTTCTTTTTGGTAATGGTTTCAGCTATATTTTCAACAAAGTCTGAACTCCTTGATCGCACTTCAACTATGGCCAGGATATTTCCTTTCCGGGCGATAATATCCAATTCAGCTTTCAAATACCTATAATTCCTATATATAATCCCATATCCTTTCTTGGTCAGAAAATCAACGGCAATTCGTTCACCTTCCTTTCCAAATTCGTTGTGCTTTCCCATTCTTTATTTATAATTATACTCTAAAACATGCATTTCATCGAAAAATTAAGCGCTTAAACGTCACTTTTAAACATATCGACGTACATTGGGATGCATAACAACGAAAATACTTGGATTTATATAATATCCAATTTGTTTAGACGTTAAGAATTTGCCCCTACGCACATGAACGTTCTTAAAGCCTAAAATTACTATGGAATACTTCGTTAATTGTAACACCTCTACATTAGCGCCGTACACAACGCCCTTGGATAGAACCAGGGCAGCGCATTTGTACAGAAGACTTGGGTTTAGCGCCTCAGTTGAGACCATAAACCTAGCAGTCGGCCAAACGGCAGGTGCCTTGGTAGACAATCTCGTAAACCAGGCCATCAATATGGCCCCAACCCCTGCTCCTACATGGGCAGATTGGAACAACAGCAAC
Organism: uncultured Maribacter sp.; assembly: GCA_964532755.1. GTDB lineage: Bacteria > Bacteroidota > Bacteroidia > Flavobacteriales > Flavobacteriaceae > Maribacter_A. The sequence goes on from CAZHJO010000537.1 coordinate 1,169, forward strand.
TATCCTGCAGATGATGATGCGGCCGGGCAATTACGCCGTGCCCAACTCGACGAATGGAGACTTACCTATGCAAATGGTATGTTATCCAACAACTTAAGGGATAGATTGAGTTTTTTCTGGAGCAATCATTTTGTAACGGAAATCGATGTTTATAACTGTAACTCGTTCCTTTACTATTACATTAATTGCCTACAAAGAAATTCAATTGGCAATTTCAGGACATTTGTCAGCGAAATTGGTTTGACCAGTGCTATGCTCTATTATCTAGATGGTGTTTATAACAATGGTAACAACCCCAATGAGAATTACGCCAGGGAATTGTACGAGCTTTTTACCCTAGGGGATGGTAATGGATATACCGAAATGGATATTATCGAAACTGCAAAGGCCCTTACAGGTTATGTGGAGCGCGGAGAATTGGGTTGTGAGCCCGTTGCATTCAATCCCGAACGATTCGATGCAGGCAGTAAGACAATTCTAGGTCAGACAGGTAATTGGGGTTATGATGATGTTATTGACATCCTGTTCCAACAACGACCCAATGAAATTGCCCAATTCATTTCAAGGAAATTATATGAGTTCTTTGTACACCCTGATTCCAAGGATGCAGCGAACAATGCGCAGACCATCATTGACGGTATGGCAAGTACTTTCGTCGCAAGCAATTTTGAGCTTGCTCCTGTGCTATCGCAGTTGTTTAAAAGCCAGCACTTTTTCGACGATGAGGCCATTGGAGTGATAATTAAAAGTCCATTTGACATGTACTTTAATTTCTTAAATGAATCTGGATTTACCTATAATGATACCAATGTAGCTGAACTGGTCAACTACAGCGGTCTGCTCAGTCAACGATTGTTCGATCCTTTTGATGTTGCCGGTTGGCAAAGAGATCGTTCTTGGATCAATACAAATTTCATTATTGGTCGTTGGTTGACGATTGAATCGATAATCGAAAATTTTTATCAGGCCGATAGTGAGCAATTTAGGGCTTTCGGTTTGTCATTAACCGGAAATGACGGTTTAACAAGTAATAATCCTGATGTTATTGCAAGACCCATCATTGATTTTGTACTACCAAAAGGACTTCTTACAGAGCCTGATTATGAAAAGGCTTTCGCTATTTTCAGAAGTGATATAGATGAGACCTATTATGAAGGTGGTACAACCCCTTCATGGACCTTGGCAATTTGGCCACAAGCGGCATTCCAAGTGTATTTATTACTTCAATATTTAGCAAGAGAACCTGAATTTCAACTTAAATAAAACCTAC
>CAZHJO010000538.1:0-2427 GCA_964532755.1 uncultured Maribacter sp.
ATATTCTATGAATTACCTAGCATCAATTGGCAGCTATGCTATTATGATTAAAGAGGTTTTTAAAAAACCTACCAAATGGAGCATAATGAAGTCCTTGATCCTTAAAGAGATAGATGAACTCATCTTCGGCTCATTGGGAATTCTCGTATTCATTTCTTTTTTTATAGGTGGCGTCGTGGCCATACAGACCGCATTGAATATAACCAGTGAATTAATTCCAAAGAACCTGGTTGGTTTTGCCACAAGACAATCTATAATACTGGAATTCGCCCCGACTTTCTGTTCTATTATTATGGCAGGTAAAGTAGGATCTTATATTACCAGTAGCATTGGTACCATGCGAGTAACTGAACAAATTGATGCCTTGGATGTAATGGGTGTAAACGCCTTGAATTATTTGGTTTTTCCAAAGATCATCGCCCTATTGCTTTATCCTTTCATTATAGCCATCTCAATGTATGTAGGCATTTTTGGAGGATGGTTTGCCGGTGTGTTTGGGGGATTTAGTACAAGTGCTGATTTTGTTGAAGGGGTACAGTTGGATTTTATTCCGTTCCATGTCACCTATGCCTTTATAAAAACCTTGGTTTTCGCCTTTATTTTGGCAACTATACCCTCTTTTCATGGTTTTTATATGAAAGGTGGGGCGCTCGAAGTGGGTAAAGCGGCAACAACTTCCTTTGTATGGACCAGTGTGGTTATAATTATTCTGAATTATGTATTAACGCAACTATTATTGGGCTAATGATCGAAGTAAACGATATATATAAATCTTTTGGTGATGCACATGTCTTAAAAGGCATTAGCACTGTGTTTGATAAAGGCAAGACCAACTTGGTCATTGGTCAAAGTGGCTCTGGGAAGACCGTCTTACTCAAATGTCTTTTGGGACTTTTCAGTCCTGATAAGGGTAGCATAAGCCATGACGGAAGGATCTACTCCCAATTATCGACAAAGGAACAACGAAATCTTCGTCAGGATATGGGAATGGTTTTCCAAGGAAGTGCGTTGTTTGATTCCATGACCGTTGAAGGCAATGTTATGTTTCCTTTGGAAATGTTCACCAAACAGTCGCATTCCGAAATGCAGGATCGTGCCAATTTTGTATTAAAAAGAGTAAATCTACCAGATGCACATAAAAAGTATCCCTCTGAGATTTCTGGAGGAATGCAAAAACGGGTAGCCATTGCCAGGGCGATTGTCATGAACCCCACCTATTTATTCTGTGATGAACCAAATTCCGGCCTTGACCCTAGAACAGCCATAATAATTGATAACCTAATACAGGAAATCACAAAAGAATATGACATAACCACTGTCGTAAATACTCATGATATGAATTCTGTCATGGAAATTGGCGAGAAAATCGTTTTCCTTAAAAACGGTATCAAAGAATGGGAAGGTACCAAAGATGAAATCTTCAAAACTGACAACGAGGCCGTTACAAGTTTTGTCTATTCTTCTGAACTATTCAAGAAAGTTAGACAAATGTATATTGAAGAGCGTGATTAATCCTGGATTACCTCTTTCAGTTGTATTGTGCTATCCTTCAATCTAAGTTTTAACCAATCATGTAACTTTTTGGTGTCGGCAACGGTCTGGAATCTTTTGGCATCCCGCTTCCATTTTACTTCAAAAATAGGAACGGTATCCAATTCATTGAAATCGGTTAGAATGGTTGGGGAAAAGCCCAAAGCCTCCAAATTTTCGTAATTGGTTTTGGCCTCTGCACTTACATCAGCAAAAGGAATTGACATTCTTCCCAATTTACCTAATTCTTCCTCCAACACTTTAATTCTTGCATCCTTGTCCAACAATTCGGTTTTTTGGGTTTCATATAGCTGATCCACATATTTTAGCTGATCTATCTGTTCATTTTTCGCCCCTTGTATAATTTGGAGCTCCGTATCTTTCAATCTACCAAAACCGGCATCCTCATTCTTTTGCTTGTTCCAGGTCGCTATTACGTTATCTGGTATGGTTTCATTGCCCATAAAGACCAATTCAATATATGAATTTTCACCTTTATTAAATTCTATATCCGTAAAGTCCTCCATGAATCTACCTGTACCCTCAAATTGATATGGAGCAACTTTCTCTTCAACGAAGTTCTGGGCTTGTTTTCTAAACAAGGATTCCTGTAAAGCACCCCAAAAAGTAATACCTGCCGGGACCATCACGAGTATTGCAAATATGGATGCCACCCTACCAATAAGCCTGCGCTTTTTGGAGTTCACATAACGTACCATAGGAAAACGCAACAATTTCAAAACCAAAAATGTCGCCAGGGCAATAAAAATAGTATTGATGCTAAAGAGGTACATGGCACCTGTTGCATAATCGTAATTACCGATAGCCAATCCAAAACCAACTGTGCACAGGGGAGGCATCAAAGCTGTCGCAATGGCAACGCCAAAAATTACCGAG
>CAZHJO010000539.1:0-2425 GCA_964532755.1 uncultured Maribacter sp.
TATGGCCAGCAGGGTTGTGGCTGCCGTGGCCATGTGAACCATGGGGCATTAATAGATGCAGTACGAACATCAGGATAATAAAGCCGAACAATCCATTATATCCTGTTACCCCTAAAGCAGGAGCAAAAAATATTAGGAGCAGTGGCAGCCCGCAACCGATTACCATCCAAATCCAATGTCCTTTCATGATTTTTGTTTTTAGTTTAATTGTTTTAAACATTAATGATGTTCGCCATGGCTTTGGCTTTTACTCAATTCCAGTTGGGCTTTCTCTATTTCATCCATTCCCTTATCATCCATCATTCCCATTCCTTTCATGCCCATTCCCATGTCGCCCATCATCGTCTTGCAGGACTCCATGCAATCTTCGCTCATCATGCCCTTTTCATGCATCATTTGCATCATATTGCCCATCATCTTACCATCTTTCATCATAGACTGCATCATGGTCTTCATCATCAAACTATCCTTCATCATCATCTGCATACCACCGCCATTCATCATATTATCCATCATTTTATGGTTGCCCTGCATCATTTGCATCGCATGATCGTTGTCTTGCATCGTATCCATAAATTCCATCATGTAACTGTGGTTACTGGCAATCACGTCAAAAAGTTCCGTCCTCGTTTCCTTATCTTCAAGAATGGTGTTGATGTCTGTCTTTTGGTTACAGCTACCAAGGGTCACCATTCCAATTGCTAAAAAAATAATTACTCTTGTTCTCATTATATTTGTTTTATTTATTAATAGTTACTTCCTTTTAGCACATTTCCCAAAAGCCTTTAAAAAATCATTTTCGCCCAGGAAATGTGCTTTTTTAGTTTAGTTTGCCGATTTCAGAAATTCTTCAATCTTAGTGATTTCGTTCTCTGTGATGTTAGCCCTAACCCTCATATGAAGACTGATAGTCTCCCAATCAGTATCATTATAATCGGCAGGTGATGGCGCTAAATGGCAGCGGTTACATGTTTCTCCCCACATTTGAGCTCCAGATTTTTCTATTTTGAATTCTTCCTCAATTTCGTTTACGGCTATTGTCGTTTCAGCATCGCTAGTTCCTTTTGTTGAAGAACAGGCAATCGATGTTGCCCCGATGGCTAAAAAAACAATTCCTATTGATAACCTTTTTTGAGCTGTTTTGAAGCTCAAGGTTTTAAAAAGTTTTGATAAGATCTCGTAGACAATTCCTACGGAGAAAAATCCCACTACTATAGCTTGTTTTATTATTTTCATGTTTTCTGTTTTTTTAGGTTATTATATTAGAATCCTATTGCCCAATGGAGAAAAAAGCCATCAGTATTAGTTATGCCGTCTCCATCGTGTCCACCTTCAGTCTCAGTAGTTTGATAACTCAATTTGATTACTGATCGCCATGTTAACCAGTAGTTTATACCACAAGCGTACTGAGTTGACTTCTCTTCCCACTCGGCCCCTTCGGGAGCATTGAAATTTGAATATCTTCCAACAAACTCCAACTTTTTCATAAAGTCACTATCTGCCATAGTGGGCCTATAGCTCAATTGCCCATAGAATGAATTGCTTTGATTGTCAAAACTATATTCCTCTTCATCACCGTCCTCATGGGTTTCAATAAATGTCGCCGTATCCACATTGGAATTATTGTACTGAGCCTTTATGTCAATTACTCCGCTTATTCCGGGAATTTGTTTTATAAAAGCAAAGTCCAGTGCATATAGAAAAGCACCTACAGATTCATATTCCGAATCCTCTTCGCCGGTACCAGTGGTAGAATAGGCTGAAAACCCGATTTCGGTCGAAGAATCAGCAAATGGCAATAATCCCAAACGGCCACCTATAGCCTTACTCAAATTATTGTCCTCAAAATTTTGGAACATAAGTAAACCTGCTTCCTCAGGTTCCTCGCTTCCGTCGTTCAGTCTGGGTCCATTGGTGGAATACACAGAATAGTTTAGGGTAGGCCCACCTAGGTCAAATGCACCCCTCAATTCAACTCCGATACCGGAGGAAGGGGCTATTCCATCATGACCAAAACCCAAAGGTCTTGTTGGCAACCTATTTATCCATGCCGGGTGTAACCGCTCCATAAATGTTCCAAAGGGTAACAGAAATTTCCCTGCCCTAACGGTCATGTTCTTGTTCAGAACATACATTACATCAGCATATTCCAAACCTATCTCAAGCTCATTGTTTTCCAAGACAAATTCAAGTTCAGCCTCGAACATAAGTTTATCCGAATGCTTGAATAAAAATATGGGTGCAAACGCCGAGCCTACATAGGACGATTCCTTCTCATCCCCTGAACTTTGGTAGTTTAGTCCGGTATGGCCATAACCACGAATCATAAACTGGGTCTTACTTGGTTCAAAGGTGTTGTAAGTTTGGCCATTCACTTGACTGCCAAAGACAACTACTGTAATTAATATGATTAGTTTTTTCATTT
>CAZHJO010000540.1:0-2424 GCA_964532755.1 uncultured Maribacter sp.
ACAATGGCTCCACCTCCTATTCCCCCAGCGGCGCCAGATCCTTTTATGTTTTGAAGGTCTAGACCGAAATCATCCAAAATCACCTTCGCGAAATTTCGAAGGCCTTTATCCAATTGCTCGACTTCTTTTTTCGATGCCCCTTTTTGGGTCGCATAAACTTTTGCCGCACCGTCCTCCCCATAAAAGGGATTGGCAACGTCACAGGCGACCTTTACGTTAATTTCCCTGAGTTTAGGGTGAATTTTAGAAGTATCTATTTTCTTTACCCTAATTAGATTGGCGCCTACTGGTTGTAGATCTTCGTTTTCACTATTAAGAAATCGGTAACCCAATGCGTTGGCCATACCCATGCCCCCGTCATTGGTTGCGCTTCCACCAATCCCAAGAATGATTTCCCTTACCCCTTTTTCAAGGGCATCTACAATTAGTTCTCCCGTTCCGAAGGTTGATGATTGAGCGCAATTTAATTCGGAACTTTTCATCAATTTGAGTCCGGAAGCTTCTGCCATTTCTATATAGGCACTCTGATTTTTAGGTGAATAAAGATACGATGCCTGAATGGATCTAAATAAGGGATCGTTTACCGTTAAACTGATCTTCTCACCTTCGATATAATGTTGTACCACTTCAATGGTACCGTCACCCCCATCGGCCAATGGCATTTTTATGATTTCCGCATCCTTAAAGACCATACGCAATCCTTCTTCTACCGCATTACAAAATTCAAAACCGGTCAGGGAACCTTTGAACTTATCCGGAGCGATAACGAATTTCATGAGTTGTAATTTAGCTTAGGTGAAGCGGTAAGAAATTGTAGTTAATCCTTCTTAACACTCATCACAAGAACCGGGATTGGAACAGAAAATTCAGATTTACTAATGGTGTTCTTTTCCCAAAGTTTAACGAAAAAACCTCTGCTTCTTCTAAAAACGCACAAAAGATCGGGGTGTTTGGCCTGAAAATGTTCCATCACACCAAGGTAGGTAGTCGGATTTTCCGTTATTGTCAATTTTGAACATAGATCCATTAAAGAGGTGTTTATTTTTAGATCCTCGTCCGTATACCCCGGTGTTTTTACCAAAAGTAAATTTACTATAGAACCATGCTTCTTTTTTATCGCTTTTAACGGGTCCATTATTCTGGTGCGCTTTACAACACCTGATTTAAAAGCGGTAAGGATTCTTTTGAAGGGTTTGTACTGCGTGCCCTTAGGAACGATTAGGGCTGGGATATCCGTTCTTTTGATGATCCTGCCTGAGGTATTACCCAAATAAAGACCTTCTTGGATATCATTACTTCTTGGGGCAAGTATTATCATGTCTATACCTAGTTCCTTGTCTATCTCCTTAATACCATCAACCAAGTCCCCATTATAAGTTGCGATTTTTATGTCGACATTCTTCGAATCAATCTGATTGATCACTCCTTTTAACCGTTCCTTACCACTCTTGGCAATCTTATCTGAAACATTGGCAAGACTTCCGGCTTTTGCACTAAAACTGAAAACTTCCATAACAAAAACCTGTGCTGAAAAATCAGCTGCAAAATCAACAGCATATTGCAAGGTTTCATGTGAGTTGGGCGAAGTGCCAATGGGAACAAGGATACGGATCATATGAGTAATTATTTATTAATACTTTAAATTTACAATTAAATTGAATCCTATTCATGATTCGTCGTGCAAAGATATCGGAAATTAACGAGATTCTAAACCTGACCAGGGCCTGTGCAGCAAATATGGATAATAGAGGAATTTATCAATGGAACGAACATTATCCATCCCAAAAAACCTTTGAAAATGACATTGAACGATCAGAGCTATATGTTTTGGAAAACAATCATGAAATTATTGGCACAATGGTTATCACAACCATAATGGATGAGGAATATATTCCTATCCAATGGCTTACGCCTAATGGCAAAAATGTTTACATACATAGACTATCGGTTCTTCCAGATCACCAAGGCCAAGGGTATGCACAAAAATTAATGGATTTTGCAGAAGACCATGCCCAGAAACATGATTTTGTCTCGGTACGCTTAGATACATTCAGCCAAAACAAACGCAATCAAAAATTCTATGAAACCAGGGGATATCACAGACTAGGTGATATTTATTTTCCTAAACAAAGTAAACATCCTTTTCATTGTTATGAAATGGTATTTTAATCCTGAAAATAACTTTGAAAACTGCTGTAAGTTTTAAGACTATCAACAAACTGGCAATTCCCGCTACTATAGCCGGGATTGCCGAACCCATACTCTCTATTACCGATACGGCGATTGTTGGTAATATTCCGGTCGATGGTTTGGAATCATTGGCGGCGGCAGGGATTGTCGGTTCATTTTTATCAATGTTGATTTGGATTTTAGGCCAAACACGCAGTGCTATTTCTGCTATAATTGCCCAGTATTTAGGTGCTG
>CAZHJO010000541.1:0-2424 GCA_964532755.1 uncultured Maribacter sp.
TTACTGTCCAATTTGGGTTCGTTGACCAGCGTAGGAGACAAATAGTTGTCCTCATCGTTGGTGTTTCCACCAAAAATGATTTCTTCACCTTCTAACATCATTTTAAGACCATTGTAATGTTTTTGGTTTACCATACGGGAAAAATCGGGCGAAGCTTCCATATTTACACCATAGGATTTTGTTATGTAATGCTTTAGGGCATCAATCATCTTTTCTTTGATACTTTTATGAACAAGTATGTAATCAGTAGCTATGCATGTTTGTCCTGCATTTATGAATTTACCCCATACAATACGCTTTGCAGCCAATGAAACCGACGCAGTTTCATCAACGATACAAGGATTCTTACCGCCAAGCTCCAAAGTAACCGGGGTCAGGTTTTTTGCAGCGCTTTCATAAACAATCTGACCAACTCGAGTGCTTCCTGTAAAGAAGATATAATCCCATTTTTGGTTTAAAAGATTTTGTGACACCTCAACGCCACCTTCTATAACAACAGCATGTTCTTCAGGAAAAACAGCACCGATAATTTCTGAGATTATTTTTGATGTATTAGGTGTTGCCTCCGAGGGTTTTACGACAACGGTATTCCCAGCTGCTATGGCACCTATTAATGGATCGAGGGCCAACTGAAATGGATAATTCCACGGCGCAATGATTAAAACGGTTCCATATGGCTCATAATAGATCCAATCGGAAGAAGGCCAATTCATCAAAGTGGCTGATTTTCTTAGCGGGCGTGCCCATAAATTGATGTTTTTAAGAATTAGTTTCAACTCAGCGAGTACAAATTGTGTTTCTGTCGCCAGTGTCTCAAACTTGGGTTTTTTAAAATCAGCGTAGATTGCATCACAAATAGCATCTTCCTTAGCTATGATTTCCTTTTGCAAACGTTTTAGTGCCTTTTTTCTAAATGATACATCTTTCGTTTGCTGGGTTGCGAAAAAATTCCGTTGATTTTGTAATATTTCCATATACTTTAATTGAACTAAATGGGTTATGTCATAAGAACATTCCCAAATTAGGATCTGTCTATTAATCGTAGAATCGAGCTAGGAGCAATCTTATCATAAAAATTGTCTTAATTCTTTAAACATTGTATAGTAAGGCTTTCACACAGAATCTATTTCTGTGTAGATGAGCAATTCTATGTTGCCCTACACAAGTTAAATAATATCCTATGAACAAATAATAAATATAGAAGTTTATTAGATGAATTCACATTTTGAAGCACCATCAAATCGGTTATGTGGATAACAGCAAAGATCGCCTGGTTTGATTTATTCACAACATGTCCATAACTAATAACCAAGCTACATCAAAAGCACTGGATATGGTATAAAAAGCTTATTCAATACCCTGATATACAGTAGCTTGAATGGATAATAAGACACTTGGATTTAGAGCATCCTTAAATGTTAAAAATATAGCTTTTATGAAACAATTATATTTGAGTGATAAATTATAGCCAATAGCTTTAAGCAGCGACAATATCTTTCTTAATGGAATTGAATAAATACAGTAAAAACGTTACCCAGGATCCAACCCAACCAGCGGCCCAAGCCATGTTATATGCCATTGGATTTAAGGATGAGGACTTTAATAAACCATTAGTAGGTATTGCCAGCACTGGATATGAGGGGAACCCTTGTAATATGCATTTGAATGACTTGGCTACCATGGTTAAAAAAGGGGTTAATTCCAAAGAGACCGTAGGTTTGATTTTCAATACAATTGGGATTAGTGACGGTATTTCCATGGGTACACCGGGAATGCGTTTTTCATTACCATCTAGGGATATTATTGCAGATTCTATGGAAACGGTTGTTCAAGGAATGTCCTATGATGCCTTGGTCACGGTTGTAGGATGTGATAAAAATATGCCAGGAGCATTAATGGCCATGTTACGCTTAAATCGCCCTTCTATTTTGGTATATGGTGGTACAATTGCATCGGGATGTCACAACAATAAAAAACTGGATATAGTTTCTGCTTTTGAGGCATGGGGAGAGAAAGTGGCAGGTACCTTGGAAGAAGATGAGTTTAAATGCATCATTAAAAAATCCATCCCAGGAGCTGGCGCGTGCGGAGGTATGTATACAGCAAACACTATGGCTTCAGCAATCGAGGCTTTAGGTATGTCTTTACCTTATAATTCATCCAATCCGGCAGACAGTTATCTCAAAGAAAATGAGTGTGTTGATGCGGGAAAGAAAATGCGTTATCTTATTGAAAATGATATAAAACCTCTTGATATCGTTACGCGGAAGTCTTTGGAAAATGCCATTCGCTTGGTGACGATTATGGGTGGATCAACAAATGCAGTCCTGCATTTCTTGGCAATTGCCAGAGCTGCGGATATAGAATTTACTTTAGAGGATTTTCAGCATATTAGTGATACCACTCCATTTATTGCAGATTTAA
>CAZHJO010000542.1:0-2419 GCA_964532755.1 uncultured Maribacter sp.
TTTGTTGGGAATCCTTATGTAAAAGAAATCTGCGCCTACCTTCCTCATTATTGGTGTGCATTCTAAAGAAATAAAAGGCTATGGCCCCTACGACAACGGAAGGTAATAAGTAAGCGAATAGTTGAAAAATCTGATCTCCGGTCATTTTTATTTGGTATTTAGTTTGGTTTACGCAATTAGAACGCAGGTTTTTTTGAAAAAGTATGCTTAACGTATTTTGGTTTAAATCACAAATTGTTCATTTTAATTAATTATGGTTTATGATGTGGTGAATTTGCTTCATTTACTTTTTTTTAAATGGACTTGTTAAATCTGGACAACCCTTGAATCTGAACTATTTTTCATGTCAACTTCCCAAAAAGAGAAGAAAATCTATTATAGGGATTATAATAGATTTTCACAATTTAGTTCATCTTAATAAAGGTTGTGAAATTGCTCAAATTAATCGTATTTCATCGAATATTGTAAAAATAATTTTGTTAAATAAAATTTTATCCCCTACTTAGCTTTAACAAAAAAACATATAGTATATGTAAGATTATAATAGTTAAATAAATCCCAAACCAATTTATCCTGCTTACAAAAATATCTTACACTATTCGTTAATGGCATTCTACCGTCTGTCTTAATAAAAAAATTGAATTAGATCATTTAAGGCGCCAAATCCCGGATTTGATGCACAGGCGAGATGTGTACAAAATCTAAGTAATTGATCAATATGGCAAAAACACTTTTTTATTCAGTTCTAGTACTTTTTTTCTTTTTGCACTCTAATTTAACGTTCTCTCAGACGGTAGATGCGAAATACCTGAATCCCAAACATCATACTGCCGGAGCATATAAGTTTCTCCGCTTTGGAGATGTTTCAAATTACTATTCAGGATTTATGTGGAACGAAGGGAATGCTAGTTATGGTGATGGTGACGACTTTTCGATTTTCACGTATAGTAATCGTGACATTACGTTAAGGACTGGCACCGGTAATTTTATAGTTTTTCCGAGTTCTGGTGGTAATATGGGCATTGGGACTACAAATCCCGTTTCCAAATTAAGTATTTATGCTGCTGATGGTACTGCTACTTACCCAACAAATAGCACTAGGGGCGATGTATTTCAGACTATTAGGAGTAATAACAATGGATTGGAATTTGGTAATTCTGGAGGAATTAATGACAGAAAAGCTTGGATTCTTGCAAGACATGCTTCAGTACCGTCATATGGAAAGTATTTTTCTACCCTTCATTTGCAGCCTGATATAGGGGATAAATCCCAATTTCGAGGTGTGGCCATTGGATATCCAGCGTCTACAACTGTTCCAGTTGGTACTTATTTGGCCATTGAGGGAGATGTAGGGATTGGCACTACTACCCCCGACTCGAAACTGACCGTGAATGGCAACATCCATGCCAAGGAGGTAAAAGTGGACCTTGCGGTTCCCGGGCCGGACTATGTTTTTAAAGCAGGTTATGATTTAAGAACCTTGGAAGAAACTCAAAATTATATAAAAGAGCATGGCCATTTACCCAACATCCCCTCCGCTAAGGAAATGGAGAAGAACGGCGTAGAACTGGGAATAATGAATATGAAACTATTGGAAAAAATAGAGGAGTTGACCCTATATATACTTGACCAACAAAAACAATTGGATAAAAAAGATTTGAAGATTCTTCTTTTAGAAGAACGCATGAATAAAATAGAACAATTTGTAAATCAAAAATAATTATGAAAAAAATAACCACGCTTCTTTTTTTGGTAACCATAGCAATGTCTAATGCCCAAGATTTAACGCACAATAATCGTAAGGTAATCTTAAACTCATCAAATTCAGTAAGTCTATTTCAAACAAATTCAACATCCGGTATTTGGGCCAGTGGAATGATCGCAGGAGATCGATGGGGCATTTTTGAAGATGCCACTTCATCCAAAGAAAGATTCACCATTTTACCTGGGGGTAATGTAGGCATAGGCACTACCTCACCTTCGGTAAGTTTGGAAGTCAAAAGCAACAGTGGAATAAAATTAGTGTCACAGGAATATACCTGGGGGGGTACTATTAAAATGGTAGACGGTTTTACCAACACAACTCACAAAGATGACATGATGTTTAGTACATCAGGAGGATTTCTATTTAAAATGGATGAAAACGGCAATGGTGTTAGTAATATTCAAGGATTTAATGTCTATGATAGAAACAACCAGAGTGTTTTCAGCGTTTCCGAGGCAAATAGTAATGTAGAAGCTAAGGCTATTAGCTTAACAGGTCATAACCCTACTTCTTCAGTAAACGGTTTTAAAAACTTTATAGAATTTATAGGAGGTAATGGTGCATTAGTGCTAAATCCTGGTCAAAATAGTGAGCTGATGTTTGGAATGCACAACAACGGAAATTTTTATTGGGGTACAGGTGGTAACAATGCGA
>CAZHJO010000543.1:0-2414 GCA_964532755.1 uncultured Maribacter sp.
CAACAGGAACCGGGCTTTCGGTTAACCATTCTTATATTCAGACATCCTGACGCGTAAATTGATAATCAGTTAGATGGATAATTTGCATCGTAAAACAAGAAGTCGCATTTTTGCAAAAAAATATCACTATGCAAATGCAGCTTCCAATATTTCCATCAACAACAAAGCTAATAAATTCGAATGTTGGTTTTTTCGAGAAAGATGATTTTGTATATTATCTGCATAATGGCTCGCCTATTTATTGTCATGCCAACCATGATTTAAATAGTTATCGTTATATAACAGCCAATTTAGTTGCCACCAAATTATGTAAACCAAGCGAGCTGGCCACAGCATTAGGTGTTAGTAGCCGTAACATACAACGTTATGCCAAGACTTTACGAGAAAAGGGTACAGATTGGTTTTTTAGCCGGGAAGAAAAACGCGGTGATGCCCATAAGTTGACCGATGACATGTTAAAGGAAGCCGAGAGTTTAATTAGCAAATTTTATTCAGTAGTAGATGTTGCAAGGCTTTTGGGAGTAACAGAAGGTGCCTTAAGGTATCATATAAAGAAAGGTACCATTAAAAAAAAGTGGAAACTATAAAGAAAACCCACGGATAAACCAGCCATTTGAGCGTAACCATCAAGACTTGCTTGCCTCGCAATTATTGGGGATAGGTGCAACCAGAATAGAAAAAAGAGGGCAGGCGGTTAATCATCAACTTGAAACAACACCTGTTGAGTTTGAAGCCTGTCAAAGTGTTCAAGGTGGCGGAGTGCTATTTCTATTGCCCTTTTTAGAACAGGCTGGTTTGTTTAGCTTCAGGGGTCATTATGAAGAATTAAACGAGGGATATTACTATATCGATTGCATTATATTATTTCTGGCATTTATGTACCTGCGAAGGATAAAAAACCCGGAACAGTTAAAATATTATAGTCCTGGGGAGTTTGGGAAAATTATGGGATTGGATCGTGTCCCGGAGGCCAAATGTTTACGAAAAAAACTAAAAGAAATTTGTGCTCAAGAACATTCACAAAAATGGAACATGGATCTGGCAAGCCAATGGTCAAAGAAAGAAGACAATGAGTTTTATTACATTGATGGGCATGTCCAGGTTTACTCAGGATATAAAGCAAAGCTTGGAAAAAAACATGTTTCAAGGCAAAAACTTTGTTTGCCCGGTATGCAAGAGTTTTGGGTGAACAACAAATCTGGGATGCCATATTTTTATGTTACCGGACAAGTAAATGAAAAACTCCTGCAAATGCTTGAGGAAACCATAATCCCAATGTTGCTGAATCAAATGCCTTGTAAATATACAAGACAAGAACTCAGTCAAGACCCTGATCTTCCTGTATTCACAGTAGTCTTTGACCGGGAGGCATATAGTCCGGTCTTTTTTCAGAAATTATGGGACATGCACCGCATAGCAGTCATAACATATCGAAAAAATGTAAATGATAATTGGGGTGAAGATGATTTTAGCGAATATAATATTGATATTGAAGGTAATGATACAAAAATGATGCTATGTGAGAAACCTGTGGAATTAAACAAGGTGCCAATGCGTGAGATAAGGCGGTTATCGGCAGGACACCAAACAAGTATAATCACAACAAATAAAAAACTAAGCATAAAAATGGTAGCCATTTATATGTTTTCACGCTGGACTCAGGAGAACTTCTTTAAATATCTACGCCAGGACTACGACTTTGACAGACTACTTCAATATGCTGTAGAACAAATTGATAATGACTTTATAGTTAACAATCCTGAGTACAATAATGTAACCTATAAATTGGGCAAAATCCGAGAAAAACTCAGCCGTCGAAAAGCAGTATTATATGAATTGCAAGAAAATAATATCAAAGACGATTTAGACAAGGCAAATAAATATCTCCAGAAACAATTAAAAACCCGAGATGAACTGAAAATACTAGAGCTACAAGAAAAAGAATTGTTGGATGAAAGGGCAAAATTACCTAGTCAACTTAAGATAGAAGATATGCCCCAGAATGTCAGGTACAGCAAGCTAGATATGGAAAGTAAACGCTTTCAAAATATTGTCAAAATGATTTGTTATCGCGCAGAAACTTCCTGCGCAAACCTTATAGCAAACGATTTTAACAAAAGCATAAACGAGAAAAGAACTGTGGTAAAAAGCATCATTAACTCACATGCTGATATTATACCAGATTATATAAACAATATTTTGGATGTTAAAATATATAGCCAAGCTAATCCAAGAATGAACTTCGTCTTAGAAAAAGCGATTACTACAATCAATAAAACCGAAACAAAATATCCTGGTACCGATTTAGTGTTAAACTTTAAAATCGCGACATAGCCTTTACGCTAAGTCTGGAGTTCTGAATTTAGTCACTTCGAGCGCAGTCGAGAAGTTTTTTTGGTGCTTAACTAAATGAC
>CAZHJO010000544.1:0-2413 GCA_964532755.1 uncultured Maribacter sp.
CTTTGCTTAGAATTTAACCTTAAGTGTTATGAATAAAAAAACAATTTTACTTGGTTTTACAGCGGGTCTATTATTTGTGAACGGGATGCTTGCAAATGACCCAACAACAGAGAAAGAAAAATTTGATATCAATTCGATAGTCTACATAGAAGATGAGATTGAAATTGACCTTGGTTTTGATACTGCGGATTATCTTCCTGAGGATTTTGATGCTTATCAGGTCTATTTTGATTTGAATAGCGTAGATTATATAGAAGATGATTATACCTTAGAATGGGATACCCAAGCATATCTTCCCAAAGAATTTAATGCTTATGCTTATCCTTCGGACGTTCAAAGTATTAATTATATAGATGAGGCTGACAGGATCGTTTTAGATTTCAATGCCAAGTTGCATCTGCCAGAAGGTTTTGATGCGTACCTAAAATAGGATGAATACTTAATTGAATTGAATAACTAAAAAGACCCCTGGAATAGGGGTTTTTCTTTTCTGCATTTTTCTCGTTTTTTAAAACAATGCTTGATTATGGAATAAGGCATGTACTTTTTTCAACATGGGCTTAAATCAGTGACCCTGGAAATAGCCATAGATTTGGTAGATAAAAAGACCTATACCCGCAATCACCAGATAGAAATTGGCAGCCTTATAAAAGGCAGCGTAACTCTTTCTGGTTTTCCAATGGGTAATAATGAAAATGATGGGAATCAACGCTAAAATCTGCCCCACTTCCACACCAATGTTGAAGCTAATTATTTTTGAAAGAAACTGCGAAGTACCTACTTCAAAAGACTGTAGCCTTGTAGATAGGCCGAAACCATGAATCAATCCAAAAATAAAAACCATTACTAACAGATTTGGAGATTTAGTTTTAAAATACTTTTCAAACCCACCTAAATTTTCAAAACCTTTATAAAGCACGCTTAATGCAATCACGCTATCGACTAAGTGTTCGTTTGCCTGAATGCCCAAGTAGGTAGCGCCAATGAGTGTAATGCTATGGCCGACGGTGAATACCGTAATAAAACGTACAATATCTTTAAAACCCTGCAAATAAAATATAACTCCGGCTAAAAACAATAAATGGTCGTACCCGGTTACCATGTGTTTTGCACCTACATAGATATAAGATAGCAGTCCACCATTATTTAAAATTTCTTGATCTCCAGAACTTACCCCGTGCGCCGCTAACAATAACGGGTATAAAAAAAATGCAGAATTGACTAATTTTTTTCTTATCGATATTGCCATTTAATTCTTTCGATTAAACCAAAAAAACAATAATCCTACCAACAAAAGACTCGCAATCCAATATACATACGACGGAATACTCTCTTCTTCGTGCTCATGGGTATGCGTGTCTTCACCATGACCATGGGTTACTTCAAAAGTTAGTGTGGTCCAGTTTGATTCATGAGTAAAGCCTTCTTCTTCGGTTTTGACCAAATGTATCGTTTGTAGATACCAGATGCCGTCAGCGGTAAGTTTCGTGCTTGCAATTCCTTGATTATCAGTACGAAGCTGTTGCCCGGAAATATGGGTATGATCTGCTGCTGCTTCGTGATTGTGGCCACTTTTTGTTCCCTCCTCATGGCTGTGACCATCTTCAGCACTGATTTCGACCTCATCGTGGGGCTGCGCATGTGCGTTGTTCCCATCTTGCCCAACATCATGGGAATGCCCGTTTTGCGGGGTCTTGTAGTTCGCGTAAACCAATTGATTGGCCAAAGGTTCGCCGTTCAACAGCAGTTTGAATTTCAGGCTGTCACCCGTATTTAGATCATAAGGATTGACAAGTGGAATAAACTCAATGGGATATCCTAAGCCTTTTTGCCAATCATTAGATCTTTTGTCACCGACCTGAAAAATGGTCTTTACATGTTTGGAGTACTTCTCTATGGCCCCTTCCCCTAAAGCATTGTTTTTGCGACGCCAAGCGATCATATCAAGAATACCCTCGTGTTCAAGGTAGGTATTAAACGTTTCCGCATCCATTTCGATAGATCTTGGAGCAGTTGAAATTCCTGCAATCCAAGTACCTTCATTACCCGTTATAAAATTTAAAACCGTGACGCTATCCTTTTCAGTCCATTGGGATTCTCCTACCTTTATTCGCGTCCCATTTCCCACCAAGCTGGCATCAAGCATACGATCTCGATCGATTACGTTTTCGCTCTTTTCGAAGGTGCCGTTGAATAATTGGATCGTGGTCGAGGTATTAGGCTTTAGAAAATAGGTTTCCAACTTTAGGTACATGACATGGCTACTGAAAAGCGTAAAGGCAAACAGTGCAAATAGTATCCTTTTCATAAGAATGTTTTAAAAAATGGCGTAACCAAAAATAGCACGATTTTAAGGTTTGTTACAAGGCTAATAATAAAAATACCAAAAAATCATACCGTAGCAGTAACCCCT
>CAZHJO010000545.1:0-2411 GCA_964532755.1 uncultured Maribacter sp.
GAAAACCACGGGGGGCATTCCTCCAACGGGGCATGGCTAAGTGGCGTTATGGGACAGGTGAATATGGACAATGTAGGTACGCTTCCTGATTTTGGGAATTTCTGTATAGAGCGTTCCGACGATGGTTGTGCCAGTGAATATGACAGGTACCAAGGTATGAAAGATTTAATGCCTTATGCCAAAGGCGTAAGTGCCAAATCGCATGAATTTGATGAAGCAGGGAATGAAGTGAATTCCGATTTCCTCAAAATCATGAAGATTGTAAAGGAATCTGGTTTTAAAGGCCATGTGGGCATCGAATATGAAGGCACACAACTTTCTGAGGACGAAGGTATAAAAGCGACCAAGGCCCTACTTGAGAAAGTGTTTGCACAGCTTTAGGTAGTGATTAGAAAATAGTAATAGGCCGTCATCAAGAGCAAGAGTTTTCAGGGGAAGTAATCTTTTACTTGATTCACAAGAACGTAGAGATTGCTTCTCCCGATAGCTATCGGGATTGCAAAGACCATTGATAGGGCTTTGGAATTAACTTCAACCCACCCCCAAATACTAGCAATCATCCACGCTGCGAAGTTGGTTACGCTTAGCTCAAGAAGTAAATCAAGGCAACAATCAAATCAGTAGTAGCTGTATTTTCAGAGTAGCTTTTTCTCCTCTAAGGAAGCCTTGATCCTTTCATGGTTCTTCCAAAATTTCTTTTCGATATCCGCTATGAGTAGCTTGAATTCCGGTAGATCTTTTAAATTTTCGACCAAAGGATCTATTTGAACGAAAATAACGGTCCAGTAATGATAGTTGTCTTGTTGGGAGAACAAGGTAAGGTGCTTAAGTGCTTTTTGGGTATCGCCCTTATACGAATAATACATGGCCAAACTAAGTTCCTTGTAAATAGACTTGTCATTTTTCGCATACTCCAAATACCCATTAAATAAGTTTTCAGCTTCGGTGGTATTCCCAACTTTTTCCAATACCACCCCTATTTTGGCATCCTCGCCCTTATAAATGTCCAGCTTGTATTCCTTTTTAATTTCTAAGAACTTTTTATAGTACGCATAAGCACTTTTATAATCGCGCATATAATAGTACACTTTCCCCACTTCCTGCATAATATCAAGGCGGGTGGAGTCTTTATTAAACGCATTGATCAACAATTCCTTTGTTTGGTCCAGGTCCCTGTTTTTGGCATAGTGTATATAGGCCTTTACATACTCGGAAAACAGGTTTTCAGGATTATAGCTCAATGACCTATTGATATATGCTGAGGCTTCTTCAATGAATCCCGATTGTATGAAAGCATTACTAACATGTAAATAAATATAACTTGTGGTAGTTGAATCATGGGCGGCAATATCCAATTGAATGCCCTTTAAGGCATACTCCAGGTATTTTTCCGTATTGGGAATATAGTTCGTATAAAACTCTGATAGGGTCCGAATGACCATGGCAGAATTTGGATGGTATTGCAATGCTTTTTCGAGATAGGGTACCGCCATTTCATTTTCTGCGGTATTCATATAAAACAAGCCCTTGGCGATTAAGCCTTGCGGCGATTTTGAATCGTATAACAAGGCCTTGTCCGCATAATCATTGATCAAGGCCGAATTTTGCTTTTCAGCTTGCATTGCATCCAAATAGTAATATGCAATGGCAATATCGGCGTAGGCACGTGCAAATTTATTATCGTGTTCGATCGCTTTTTCAAAGTTAGGAATCGCTTCTTCCAATCCCTCGCGGCTTCCTTTATGGAATTGATCCAAACCTTGTAGGAAATAGTCATAGGCAACAAGATTGTTCGTGGGAATTTTATCGATCCTTTCTGCTTCTTCCGGTGTTATTATGGCCTGTATCTCGTTCGCTATTTTTATGGCGACTTCCTGTTGTAGTTCAAAGATATCCTTTGCATCCCGCTTGTATTGTTCTGCCCACAAGTGCTTATCGGTAGTGGCATCGATCAATTGAATGTTCAATAATATTTTATCGTCGATTTTTTGACCACTGCCTTCCACAAAATAATTCACGTTCAATTCCTTTGCAATCTCCGGAATGGTCTTAGGATTGGTCCTGAACTTTTCAACAGAGGTCCTGCTAATCACACTAAGGTCCTTAATATTTTGAAGGTTGGTAAGAATCGATTCCATTAATCCATTAGTGATATATACATTGCTGGGGTCATCACTGTCATTCTTAAAAGGTAATACGGCGATCGATTTTTCAAGTTCCGGATTCAGTTCGGCCAGGTTGCTGTTCCCTACTATTTTGGGATATGCAAGAAAGGCAACAACTACCAGAAGAACGCCAATGATCACTGTAAGCAGAATACCCTTTTTTGGGTTGGTAGGGCCGTGTTTTAGGTTTCCTTCCCTATCAAGAGCTTGGGTTACTTCGATACCCGTTGGGGTAATATCAAAGAT
>CAZHJO010000546.1:0-2407 GCA_964532755.1 uncultured Maribacter sp.
CTTAAAGGAATTGCCATTAAACTATCTTTTTCTTCAGTTTTCAGAAATTCATTTTTGTGCATTGACTGTATTACGAGATTACGGCGAATTAAACTTTTTTTGGGAAATACCTTTGGATTGTAGCCGTAAGTCGCCTTTAGCATTCCAATCAGAACGGCGGCCTCTTCTATGGTGAGCAGTTTTGCTTTTTTATTGAAGAACTTCATGGATGCGCTTTCAATACCAAAAGTATTGCCACCAAAAGATACCGTATTCAAATAATGGGTAAGTATTTCTTCTTTTGTGTAAATATCCTCTAATCGGGAAGCGATAATCATTTCCTTGACCTTATTAACGGTCATGTTCGCTTTCTTGCGATTTTTTCTTGGATAGAGGTTTTTGGCCAATTGCTGGGTTAAAGTGCTTCCACCACCTGAAGATTGATCTTGCAATAAAATGGTCTTTAGGGCCACTCGGAAAAGACTAGGGTAATCAATTCCCGAATGTTTATAAAAACGCTGATCCTCTATCGCCACCAAGGCATTTAAAAGGTGCTTCGGAAATTCTTCGTAGGTAATAGGTTGGCGATCAAAAAGATAGTATTTACCGATCAATACACTGTCTGAGGTGTAAACCTCGGATGCTCTTTGGTATTCAAAATTGGATAGTTGTTTTTTATCAGGAATTTTACCCCAAACCCCAAATCGAACGCTGCTTATAAAAATGATTATCGAAACGAATACGGCCAAGCACAGAATACCCGCAAATCTTGGTAAACGGGCTTTAGTAAATTTTAAATTCAAATCGAGAAATTTATCGCAATATCAAACTTAAATTTTAATTTGCCCCTAAACTTAACAAGGCTTTAATTGGCATTTGACTATTTTTGAAATAAATAGCAGATAATGAAAAAAATTGTATTCCTAATCCTTTTTTCAATTCAATTTTCTTTCGGCAATTCCTTTTTTTGGTCTAAAACAGGACATAGGGTTATAGGTAAGGTTGCCCAGGAAGAGCTTTCTGGAAGGACCAAGCGTGCCTTGGACAAATTATTGGATGGCCAGAGTCTTGCATCAATTTCAAATTTTGCCGATGAGATAAAGGCCGATAGGCGCTTTAGGGAGTTCAGCGCATGGCATTATGTGAATATCCCACCAGACAAAGATTATTCTGACATAGAGCCTAGCCCGTATGGAGATTTGGTGGTTGGTATTCAGAAATGTATATCCGTGGTAAAAAACGAGAATAGTACTAATGAAGATCGGGTGTTTTACCTAAAGATGTTGGTGCATTTAATCGGGGATCTACACCAGCCTATGCATGTGGGTAGACTGGAAGATAAAGGAGGAAATGATCTGCAACTACAATGGTTCGGTAAAGGAAGCAATTTACATAAGGTTTGGGATGCCAATATGATCAATGATTATGGAATGAGTTATACGGAATTAGCAACTTCGCTTCCGGAGCTTGACAGCAAAGAAAAAAAGGTAATTCAAGAGGGTTCAATTCTTGATTGGGTCAAAGAATCGCAAGAAATAGCAACTAAATTATATGGATCTGTAGCGGTGGGTGAAAAGTTGGCTTATAGGTATAGTTATACTTGGTGGGGCACTGTAGAAAACCAACTTCAAAAAGGAGGATTGCGTTTAGCCAAGGTGCTCAACGGAATATTCAAGTAATTGTATTGACCAGATTTCTTCTGAAAACCAACTAATTAGAACCCTTTTTGGCGTTTAATCCTAAAAATGGGAATATTATCGAAAACTAATACCATGGCATAAAATTTGAAGTTATATATTAGAAGTTATGCATGAGGACATTAGTGCAGCAACCCAATCACTAAAGGCAGTGCTTAACTTGGCACAAGGGTATAAAAAAAGTCGGTTGTGGGCCGATTTTTTTTATTGTATGAATCTAAACGTTAAATTGATGCGCTCTGTAATTGCTTTGGCAGTTTTCGGAATTTGATGTTGCCAAAAGTGCTGTGTACCCCCCTTCATTACTAATAAACTTCCGTGCCCCAGGTTTATTTTGTGCTTAAACTTAGAATCTTTTTTATGGCGTAATTTAAATGGACGTTCTTGGCCAAGGCTTATCGAGCCTATAGTTGGGTTTCGTCCCAATTCCTTCTCATCATCGGCATGCCAACCATTACTGTCCTTGCCATTTCTATACAAATTCAATAGGCACGAATTAAACTCGATGTTCTCAATTTCTTCAATTTTCTGTTTTATTTCCAATAATTCAGGTGTGAATGGTTGTGGACGCATAGTAATATTGGAATAAGAATATGATTTTGTGCCAATACCAAAGAAAGCTGTCAATCTTGGCTGCGCATATACTTTACCAAATACCTTTATGTCATCTTGTTGCCATGGTATGGTCTTTCTCAAAATGGTAAAATAGTGTGTCGCTACTTTGGGATCTA
>CAZHJO010000547.1:0-2407 GCA_964532755.1 uncultured Maribacter sp.
TGCGGTTTACGCCTGCGATGCCCTTACAGGGAATTGCACGGAGTTTCATTCGCTTTTTATTTCGCTCGCGAGATCTGCAGGTATACCATCTCGATTTGCAGTAGGGGCTTCAATACCGTCAGATCGGAACGAAGGTGGCATTGATGGCTATCACTGTTGGGCAGAATTCTACGCTGAGGGCAAATGGTGGCCTGTAGATATAAGTGAAGCCAATAAATATACTGCGCTTGCTACCTACTATTTTGGCCGGCATCCGGCAAATCGTATCGAATTCAGTCGTGGCCGGGATCTTCAATTAGAACCTGGTCCCAATTCCGGACCAATCAATTTTCTCGCCTATCCCGTTATGGAAATAGGAAAAACGCCCGCATTCCCGAAAACATTTTTTTCATTTTATAGAAAAGCAGGACAGAATGCCCCTAAAAATCTTGTGAGTTTACCCTGATACGGAATCCTTAGGATGTTCCTCACCTTCAGGATGCTCTTCACCCTCTGGATGTTCTTCTCCCTCTTTGGCGGGATGTTCCTCGCCTTCTGGGTGCTCTTCCTTAGCGGCCCCCTCTTCCGTAGGATGATCTTCACCTTCAGCATGCTCTCCTGCCTGTTCGGTGTCCTCCTTTTTCTTTTGATCCCTACACGAGCTCAATGAACCGGCTGCAACGAAGCCACATAAGAGCATTATCAAAGCAAAGTATTTAAGTTCTTTTAATCGACTCATAATAATATGTTTTTAGGATTAACAAACCAAGTTGATCGAATGATAAACACTTGATTCACTTAAATATAGCAAATTTTGTACAAACCCATTAATTCACCCTAATCCGTATCGCCAAAATCGATGCAAATACATGCAGCCGATGGTTCCCTAGTGGGTCGAGTGATGATAGCAATTAAAATATTAGTATCTTAAAGTTTTATACCTAGTTCAATCCTGATTTTTGAAAGAAGCTGAATCAAACCCAGGACTTCATTTTCAATCATAAATAGGTAATTCTAAAGATGAAAAGATATCCCAGTATATTCAATGATGTCATCGGCCCGGTTATGCGGGGCCCTTCAAGTTCGCATTGTGCAGCTTCCTTGCGCATCGGTCGAATATGTCTGGATCTAATGGACGGCGAAATCAATGAAGCGCAGATAGAGTTTGATCCCAACGGTTCTTTGGCTACTACCCATAAGGGGCAAGGGTCGGATATGGGTTTATTCGGGGGGTTCATGGGCTGGGAAGCGGACGAGGAACGTCTTCCAAATTATCTCCAGGCTATTGAAGAGGCCCAGATTAGAGTTTCTATTGATATTCACCCTATTGGGGCGACACACCCTAATACGTATAAGATCACCCTTAAAAATAGTAAGGAGACCCGAATGATAACGGCCATTTCAACTGGGTGAGGAATGATTGAGGTCATTGAAATCGATGGGGCCCCGGTATCTATGTTTGGGGATTATTTTCAAACCTTGATCTATGTTAAATCACCGAGCGATATAGTTCCCTATATTGAAGAGTCCTTCACTTGTGACGAAATTGTTCTGCAACAGGGAATTTCTTCTTTTATTGAAATAAAATCGAACCAATTCATTAGTACAAGCCTGGAGAATGCGCTTTTAGCGAGGGAAGAGGTACTTTTTATCAAAAAAATCCATCCCGTACTTCCCATTATGGCCCGTAAGGATATGGCCGTTCCGTTTATTACGTGTAACGAAATGCTAGAATACAATGCGAAAAAAAACCTAGACCTATGGGAGTTGGCCGTTGCCTATGAAAGGCAACGGGGCAATATTTCAGAGCAGGAAGTGTACGATAAAATGCACAACATTTTAAAGGCTATGCAAAATGCAATCGACCTTGGACTAAATGGTACTCAATATGCCGATCGTATTTTAGGTCCACAATCGCTTGATTTCCAGCAAAAACTGAAAGATAAAAAACTGGTCGAGGGTGATGTTCTGAATCAAGTAATACTATACACTTCCGCCATGATGGAAGTAAAAAGTGCCATGGGTGTAGTTGTGGCGGCACCCACTGCAGGATCTTGTGGTGCCTTACCGGGTGCCATTATTGGTGTTGGCAGAACATTAGAACTTTCGGATGATGAAATGGTACAGGCCCTATTATCGGCAGGCATGATCGGCGTATTCATCGCTGCCCATGCTACATTTGCCGCAGAAGTCGGTGGCTGCATGGCCGAGTGCGGTTCGGGATCGGGCATGGCGGCGGCTGGCATTATTGGCTTAATGGGTGGCACGCTTGGTCAGGCACTGGGGGCAGCCTCAATGGCGTTGCAATCCAGTTTGGGGATGATATGCGATATGATCGCTGATCGGGTGGAGGCCCCATGTTTAAATAGAAATGTGATGGCTGCTACGAATGCCATCTCTTGTGCGAATATGGCCCTATCGGATTACA
>CAZHJO010000548.1:0-2406 GCA_964532755.1 uncultured Maribacter sp.
GGCAATTGCAGGAATGACTTTTGGTACTGAGAGCGTTCCACGCGTTTATAAGCTATTTGGTCCAGGAAATCAATTTGTCACCGTAGCTAAACAAATAGCAACGAAGCATGGTGTGGCCATCGACATGCCAGCCGGACCCAGTGAATTGTTAGTCATGGCCGACGATAGTGCCGATGCCTCTTTCATAGCCTCCGATTTATTAAGCCAAGCAGAGCATGGCACCGATAGTCAAGTAATCTTGGTTTCTTCCTCTAAAAAATTGATAAAAAATGTGGAATTCGAGATTGAAAAACAGATAACCCAACTTCCAAGAAAAAATATTGCCGAAAAAGCAATCGCAAATAGTAAGTTGATATATATGGATGAAACCCAATCAGCGATTGACTTGATTAATGAATATGGTCCCGAACACTATATATTATGCGTAGAAAATGAGGATGAATACCTCAGTCAAGTTAAAAATGCCGGTTCCGTATTTATTGGTAATTATACCCCTGAAAGTGCGGGTGATTATGCATCAGGAACAAATCATACATTGCCCACCAATGGGTATGCAAAGCAATACAGCGGTGTGAACCTTGACAGTTTTATGAAAAGCATGACCTTTCAAAAAATATCTTCCACTGGTATTCTTGAAATAGGTAAAACCATTGAATTGATGGCAGAAGCAGAAGGTTTACAGGCCCATAAGAACGCGGTAACACTAAGATTAAAAAGTTTACAACAATGATTAAGGTCGGGTCGAGCGGGGTCAAGACCAATTGTATTTGATAGTAACAAAATGTCAGAATTCAATATACATAATATTGTTAGGGAAAATGTTAAAGGCCTGCAGCCCTATTCATCTGCACGGGATGAATATGTTTCAGATGGCTCACAAATGGTTTTCCTCGATGCCAATGAAAATCCATTTGATAATGGGGTTAATCGATATCCCGATCCTCAACAAAGAAGTCTCAAGGCTATTTTGGCCGAACAAAGAGGTGTTGCATTTGATAATATTCTTCTTGGAAATGGCAGCGATGAAGTTTTGGATTTAATATTCCGCGCTTTTTGTGAACCAAATGTCGATAATATCATTTCATTACCACCAACTTACGGAATGTATAAGGTGTTATCTGGAATTAATGCGGTAGAAAATAGGGAAGTATTGCTTTCTAAGGATTTTGAACTTGATGTTGCTACTATTCTCGGAGCTATTGATGAGAACAGTAAGGTCATATTCATTTGCTCGCCCAATAATCCAACAGGGAATAGTTTTGATGAAACGTCTGTTTTGAGTCTTTTGAATGAATTTCCCGGTTTGATCGTGATTGATGAGGCGTATATAGATTTTTCATCCAAAGATAGTTGGTTAACGAGATTGAATGCGTTCCCGAACTTGATTGTCACGCAGACATTGTCCAAAGCTTATGGATTAGCTGGAATCCGTCTGGGAATATGTTTTGCATCTGAAGAAATCATATCAATTTTGAACAAGATAAAGCCTCCGTATAATGTTAATGAACTTACACAGAAAAAAGCTCTTAAGCAGTTATCGAGGAAAGAAATATATAAATCAGAAGTTACTGAAATACTTAAAGAAAAGCTTGTATTACTTAAAGTATTAAGTGAAGTAAGTTTCATTCGAAAAATTTATCATTCAGATGCCAATTTTGTACTTGTGAAAGTAGATAATGCCACCAGTCGGTATGAACAACTTTTAGAAAAAGGAATTGTTGTTAGAAATAGGACCACGCAGCCACTATGCGAGAATACATTGCGATTTACAATTGGGACAAAGTCGGAGAATGAAAAACTCATAAGTGTCTTAAAAGAAATAGAGTAGTATGAAAAAAGTTTTATTTATAGATAGGGACGGTACGATAATCAAGGAACCTTCCGATGAACAAATAGATGCTTTGGACAAATTGGAATTCTATCCTAAGGTCTTCACCTATCTTAGGAAAATAGCTACAGAGTTGGGTTTTCAATTGGTCATGGTTACCAACCAAGATGGGTTAGGCACAGAATCTTACCCCGAGGAGACTTTTTGGCCATTCCAGAATTTCATTCTTAGGTCTTTTGAAAATGAAGGTGTAGTTTTCAGTAAAGTCTTCTTGGACAGGACTTTCCCCTCCGAAAATGCTGATACCAGAAAACCAGGAACCGGGTTATTGACCGAATATTTTTCAGGGGATTACGACCTAACGAATTCTTTTGTAATCGGGGATAGGTTAACCGATATGGAGTTGGCAAAGAATTTAGGTGCCAAAGGTATTTTTATAAATGATAATACCAATTTAGGAACCGACGAAATAACCGTTAAAAGAGAAGCATTGAACGATATTATTGTACTCGAAAACAATGATTGGGAAAGTATTTATGAATTTCTGAAATTAAAGGATAGGGTTTCTGAGATTACCC
>CAZHJO010000549.1:0-2406 GCA_964532755.1 uncultured Maribacter sp.
TAGTATTGTTCGGGCCTGAATCTACCGGTAAAACCACTTTGTCCGAGAAATTGGCGCGGCACTATAATACAGTTTGGGTGCCGGAGTATGCCAGGGAATATCTTCAGGATAAATGGAACAACGAACGGAAAACCTGTGAGCCTAAAGATTTGTTGCCGATTGCTGAAGGGCAAATGCGTTTGGAAAATGAATTGGCAACGAAGGTCACCGATTTGCTTATTTGCGATACCGATTTATTAGAGACAAAAGTATATTCCGAGGCCTATTATCTTGGTTATTGCGACCCAATATTGGAAAAGTATGCTTTAAAAAATCAGTATGACCTATATTTCTTAACTTATATTGATATACCTTGGGAAGCCGATGATTTAAGGGATAAGCCCAACGAGCGAGAACGTATGTTTCTATATTTTAAGGATACCCTAGAAAAATACAATAGGAATTTCATAATTTTAAAAGGGGATAAAAAAACACGCTTAAAAACAGCAGTAGAACACATAGATAACCTATTGAAAAAATGATTCAACTAACCGAAAACGATTTAAAACAAATTGCAACAAAAGGTATTGCAAAAGAGAAAGTCAGGAGCCAAATCGAAATTTTTAAAGAAGGTATTCCCTTTGTAAATCTTGTAAATGCAGCTGTTGTAGGTGAGGGCATTAGCAAATTTACGGCACGGGAGCAACGGTCATTGATCAACACCTTCGAACAACGAAAAGATAAACTGTCCCTATTGAAATTTGTTCCAGCCTCTGGTGCGGCATCCAGGATGTTCAAGGCGTTGTTCAACTTTTTGGATGCCTACAGTCCTTCAAAAGAAAGTCTATCTGCCTATTTTAAGCGTACCGGTGATAAGGATATTTTGGCCTTTAGCAAAGGACTAAAGCATTTTCCTTTTTATGATTTGGTTCAAGAGAGAATCAAGGGAAAAGCTGCAAGTAAAGATGGGGAACTCTATCTTTTTATTAAGGAAATGATGTCTGAAGATGCCATGAACTACGGATTTTATCCAAAAGGATTACTGCCATTTCACAATTATGGCGACCATTCAGCCACTCCTTTTGAAGAGCACTTGAAAGAAGCTTCCAGTTATGCTAAGGTTGGTAATGAGGCTAATTTGCATTTTACGATCTCAGAACAGCATATTCGTATGTTTACCAATGAATATGGTGCTATTAACGCTAGGCTATCCAAAGAAACAAACACGGAGTTCAACATTGGTTATTCATATCAAAAGGCGTCAACAGATACCATTGCTGTTGATATGGATAATAATCCATTCCGAAATTCGGACGGTTCCTTACTTTTCAGACCGGGAGGTCATGGTGCCCTAATTGAAAACTTGGATGAAGAGGAAGCTGATATCATTTTTATCAAGAACATTGATAATGTGGTCGTTCCCAAAGATCAAGATGAACTTGCAAAAAGCAAAAAGGTACTCGCTGGGTTACTTTTAAAAGTACAGGAGAAGGCTTTTAAATATGCTAGCAAAATTGATGATGATGATTTGACCGCTGATGTAATGATTGAGATAAAGGAGTTTCTTGAGAATGATCTTAATGTACGTTTTGTAGACAAGTATTCGAGTTTTAGTATAGGAGATCAGATAGAAATTTTGAAGGACAAAATTAACAGGCCTATCCGAATTTGTGGTATGGTAAAAAATGAAGGGGAACCTGGAGGTGGGCCTTTTTGGATACGGAATACCCATAATCATGTTTCGTTACAAATTATAGAATCGGCACAAATTGACATGTCTAATGAAAAGCAGGTTGATATTCTTAATAATTCAACCCATTTCAATCCTGTTGACTTGGTATGTGGCGTGAAGAATTATAAAGGTGAGAAATACAGTATTTTGAATTTTGTTGACCCCAAACAAGGTTTTATTACTGAGAAAACACAAGAAGGAAGAGCCCTAAAAGCATTGGAGTTGCCTGGCCTTTGGAATGGTGCCATGGCCTTTTGGAATACTATTTTCGTTGAAGTTCCCTTATCAACCTTCAATCCGGTTAAGACGGTAAATGATTTGTTGAAACCCACACATCAAGTAAGCTACTAAGATTCACTATACCACCTTCTTCCGGAATTAAATCTGATTCTTGTTTTGGAGAGATTTGAAATTCTGTCCTAATATTACAACAAAAATTGTGTAAAAATTACACATTCCTGTTCGCTTTTACCCAATCTTATACACTTCATAAATTGACCTTTGATATCACCTATCTGATAATCAACTAATTAAAAAAAATTAATATTGGCATCAAATTTTCTATAGCATTGATGAATTTAAATATGAATATAAAATTGAAAATCATGAAAAAATTAATTTTTGTTTTAGCATTGTCTTTTACAGGTTTAACTGCGTTTGCACAAGATGTAGAGAAACTACAGGCAGATGCATCG
>CAZHJO010000550.1:0-2396 GCA_964532755.1 uncultured Maribacter sp.
AAGAGGAACGGGATCGCTCGGACAAACTGTTACTCAATATCCTGCCGGAGGAAACCGCGGCAGAATTGAAGACCAATGGAGCTGTCAAAGCAAAAAAATATGATGCGGTGACTGTTTTGTTCACCGACTTTAAGGGATTTACCAGTTATTCGGAAAAGCTTTCCCCAGAGGCTTTGGTAGAAACCGTAGGTTTTTATTTCTCAAAGTTCGATACTATTATTGAAAAACATGGTTTGGAAAAAATTAAAACTATAGGGGATGCCTATATGTGTGCGGGGGGTCTACATGGTAATACCAAGGGTCACGCCCACAGAATGGTAATGGCCGCTTTCGAAATTGCAGCTTGTGTGGAGAAAGCCAAAAAGGATGTAGACGCCAGTGAACTGACGTTCGACGTACGCATTGGTATTAATACTGGGCCAGTGGTGGCCGGGGTAGTGGGCACTAAGAAATTTGCTTATGATATCTGGGGCGATACCGTAAATGTTGCTTCCCGTATGGAGTCTATGTCGGAACCTGGTCGGATAAATATTTCAGAAAACACCTATGCCTTGATAAAGGAGCGTGTAGGCTGTGAGTATCGCGGCGAAATCCAAGTCAAAAATAGGGGTTTGATGAAAATGTATTTTGTAAATCGCATTAATTCAGATCGTTTAATGCCTACTGCTTTTAGGCCAGGATACTCTCATGACCCGAATCCTTAACAAATAGACAGGAACTCTCGGTTTTTTTAGTCATGGTCTTAACAAAATCAAATCTTAGGTTTTCATCCATGCCAAAGATATTCAAGTCCGCTGATGGCGCCCGACCAACAATATCCATGAAATTACCCACATGTACCTCGGTAAGAGTCTGCGGTAATCGGGCAAGATTGATCAAGGACTTTAGAAATTGATCGGCATTCTGTTTTTCCTTTTCATCGCGGATAACGATAATCAATCGTATAGTGGCCTCCCAGTTCTTTTTAAGTTTATAGGCGATTAAAGTAGACAGGTCAAGATTGCCAATGTCCCAACCTAAATTCCAATTATCGGTCCGGTCGCTGACCCAAACATTGATCATGTTTCTTTTACCCAATAAGGCCGTAGGATGTGAAGAATAGAGTAAAACACCGATTTCCAGACGTATACTTTCTTTGATTACCGGTCTTATCTCTGTCTCATAATCATCATGTTGTTGTAAATTGAGGAATACGATATTAGGTCTAAAGAACGCCCCGCGTAAAGCCTGGTTCCCGTAATTGACCCCTCGGGCAAAATCATTGCTATTAATAACGGTCCAAGAAGAGAATACACCTTTATTTCGAAATGATTCTGAAAGTACTTCGAGTTCGCTCACAAGGACACCGTCTTCTGAACTAGGCTCAATTCCCAATAGTTTAATAGAGCCTTTAGGTCTCGAAATATTCCGTAAGAACTGAAAATTTCCCTTGGCCCCATTAATATCCCTAATGGGCACCATTAAATTTGGTTTCCATGCTCTTTGCTGCATGCTTTTCATGCCCCAGGTATGCTTGGCGGCCCATTCAGCAAAAGAAACAAAAAGGCCTGATCGCATATCTTCAAAAGGCGTATCGATATTCTGTCTTGACAGAAACCAATAGACCACGAATACAATACTTATTGAAATAAGACTAATAGTTGGGTTGATAATGAACATGGCCAATACCGAGGAAGTCAGTCCGATCCAAGGAATCCATTTATTTACTTTAAAAATTGGCCTATAACTTATTAGACCCAATTTTTGTTCAATGATCACCACGATATTGATCATGGCATAGGTTATCAAGAAAAATAGGGTAACCAGTGGCGCTACGGCATTTAGGTCGCGCAATAGCATAGTAACGAATATCATTATTCCCGTGACGATCATGGCGTTTCGTGGCTGACCATTGGCACTTTGACCCGCAAGAAATTTAGAATAGGGGAGAACACTATGCTCTCCCATGGCAAACAAGATACGGGAAGAACCTACCATAGATGCGAGCGCTGATGAAAATGTTGCCCCGAGAATACCTGCGATAACCAATGGGCCAAAATAGGCCTTATCGATAATGATATTATAGTTGTTGATCAATTCATTTTCAGTTGCCGAACGGGCCAGCCAAAAAGCCAAAGCCATGTATATTACAAAGCTTACGCCAATGGCCCAAAGGGTTCCTGTTGGAATGCTCTTTCGTGGATTCTTAAGTTCTCCCGACATATTAGCGCCAGCCATTATTCCTGTTGAAGCTGGGAAGAAAACGGCAAATACAATCCAAAAGCCTATTCCGCCTGAATCATTGTCAGCGCCTTCAAATGTACCCCAGCGAACAGCCTCCTCAGTTGCAATTCCCATAGATCCGAAATAGGCCGCCATAACAATCGATACCAATGATAGTATAATGACCAACATGA
>CAZHJO010000551.1:0-2395 GCA_964532755.1 uncultured Maribacter sp.
AAATCCAAGGGTACGAAAAGGGGTGAAACGTGGACTACAGCTTATTTTTATTGGTTATTTACTCCGCGCCAACCTTTTGGGTATACTTGATGGACATATTTACAGTGCTTTTTATTTAGTGGATGTGTTGCACTGTATTGGTCTTTCCTTGTTGGGTATTATCGGAATTTATCTATTATCACAAAATGGGAAAAAATCATTACTCCCTGCATTATTGATAGGGGTTACGGCAGTTTTATTTCTTTTTGAGCCTATTTATAAGGAGTGGTCCTTCAGTTTTTTACCACAAGCAGTGGCAAATTATTTCACAAAAGCCAATGGCTCCGTATTTACAATAATCCCGTGGTTTGGGTATACCACTTTTGGAGCGTTCATGTCTGTATTATTTACGCGGTACAAAAGCTATAAATACTTATACGAATACGCCATATCATCCTGTCTGTTAGTAGGAATGGGTTTAATTTTCTTTTCTTCGGATTTCTTATTGGGACTTTCAGAATTAACAGGGGTTTCGGTTTTTAATGAGATAGCCATGAATAACTACCTATTCATTCGACTGGGCGATGTATTCTTGGTCTTTGCTGTTTTCATGCTTTTTAGAAGTCTCATGACCAATTCAACGGTTTTGAAGATAGGCCAAAGTACACTATCTATTTACATAATCCATTTTATCATTCTTTATGGCAGCTTTACAGGATTAGGCCTATATCGTTTCTTTCATCATGAACTAAGCCCGATGGTTGTACTTTCTGGCGCAATACTATTTATGATCATTTGTGCTTTCACTGCATTGCAATACGAAAAAAACAAAGCAACCATTAAAATGAATTTGTTTTCTGCACTACGTTTTGCTAGTTTGAAGATTGAACCTTGGTATATTTTTACACAAAAAAGCCTTAAAGTCAATTTATACAAGTTGCTTAAGTCATTTGGACTTATAAAGAACTGAGAATCCCTACTAGGTTACGAGCCAATAAATTAAGAGTTCTTATCAATTAATTTCAATTCTTCATCAGAAAATTGTAATTGATCCAAAGCTGCAATATTCTCTTTAAGTTGATTTGTAGAACTTGCCCCAATCAATACCGATGCTACATTGGGTCTGTTTAATAACCATGCTATGGCCATTTGGGATAGTTTCTGCCCCCTTTGTGAAGCAATATCGGCGAGATTCCTTATTTTTTCCAGGTTTTGACTTACTGCCTCTTTGTCTAAGTATGTTAATTTTTTGGCCGCTCTTGATCCTTCGGGAATTCCCTTTATATATTTATTGGTTAGCATACCCTGAGCCAATGGAGAAAATGCAATACAACCCAATCCTTCATTCCCAAGAGTCTCCAATAAACCATCTTCAACCCACCGGTCGAAAATTGAATAACGTGCTTGATGCAAAATAAAAGGAACTTTCATTGCACTCAATAATTTACTTGCCTCAATGGTCTCCTTGGGTTGATAATTTGAAATACCAACATATAATGCCTTTCCTTGTCGCACAATATCCGACAGTGCAACCATGGTTTCTTCAAGTGGAGTGTCTGCATCTGGTCGATGGTGATAAAAAATATCGACATAGTCCAACCCCATTCTTTTTAAGCTTTGGTCGAGACTTGCAATAAGATATTTTCTTGATCCTAAGTTACCATAAGGTCCAGGCCACATGTCAAATCCGGCTTTCGAAGCAATGAACATTTCATCACGATAGGACCTAAAATCCTTTTTGAGAATCTGTCCAAAATTTTCTTCTGCAGACCCATACGGAGGGCCATAATTATTGGCCAAATCAATATGCGTAATTCCCAAATCAAAAGCACATCGTAAAATTTCCCTTGCATTTTGCGTACTATCAACGAAACCGAAATTATGCCATAAACCCAAAGAAATTGCGGGTAGTAATACACCACTTTTACCGGTACGATTATATTTCATGGTTTCATACCGCTCGGGTGCGGCGTGATATTCCTCTACGCCTGACTTATCATTTATTTGCATATTCAATACTATTTTTAATTTAAAAAGCTGGGTGCTAGATCAGAACTTTTCACATAGAAAAGCAAAAACACAAACTACAAAAGAGTTCCTGTTTAAACATGCAAAGCCCTATCTTCTGTTGCTGCGAGAGCAGCCTCCTTTATAGCCTCGGCATACGTCGGGTGTGCATGGCTCATTCTGGCAATATCCTCGGCAGAGGCCCTGAATTCCATTGCTGTTACAGCCTCACTTATTAAATCGGCACAACGGGCACCAATCATATGAACCCCAAGTACTTCATCAGTAGTCGCATCGGCAAGTATCTTTACGAATCCGTCGATATCCATACTGGCACGGGAACGTCCTAAAGCGCGCATGGGAAACTGACCTGTCTTATAAGGAATCCATGCTTCTTTCAGTTCTTCCT
>CAZHJO010000552.1:0-2395 GCA_964532755.1 uncultured Maribacter sp.
ATCAAAAGTGTCGGAGTGAAGCGAAAATTCATTTTCAGATACATATTACTTATATTTTAATTACGGTTAATTAATATATTCCACATAGGTATAATAAACACCATAGGTCTCATTTTCTTCAATAAAATGGGTGTTGAGCATGGTCTTCCCGGGCTCCAAATCAAGTTCAAAAACAACCTTTTCATCTTCCGGAGAGATTTCCTTTTCAATGATTTTATCGAATAATCTAACTCGTACTTTGTCAGGTCTTATTTCCTGATATTCAAAAAGTGCTTTGGGATTGCTGTTTGGTATACCATGGATGGTTCCAGGATTTTCCTTGGGCCACCGCATACAACTAATTCTATACTTTCCTTTTTTCAATAATGAAATGGGATGCGAGGCATTCTTATTCTTTATTCCCGCTGCAATTTCTTCTTGCTTCCAGATAGGGCCATCTTCCCCAATAGCATGTTGTATAGTAAGATTGACTACTTGCTGGAATTCGCTGCCAACTTCCTTGTAAGCCAACTCTTTATAGGCCTTCTTTTGAGTCGCTTTAGATATAAATGCTTCATTCTGCCTTAATAAATCCGCTACTATTTCAGGATGCTCCCCTATAATGTTATTCAATTGTTCTGGATCTTCATTTACATTATACAATTCATTACCATGTAACAACCTCCAATTGCCATTCATGATACAGGAACCTTCAATGGGTTCAGGCTGGCGATAATCCTGCCTATGATGCAAGAACACAGTCCTATTTTCGATTTCCTGGGTCCGGTTCAACAATAAATCTGAAAAATCAATGCCATCGCCCTCAAAATCGCTTGGTAATTTCAAATCACAAAGTCCGGCCAATGTTGGCAAAAGATCCACATGAGCGGTCAAATCGGTAATATCCTTACCCCCTTGCATATTCGCAGCCGGCCATCTGATAAAAAAAGGTACGCGATGACCTGCTTCCAATTTGTCGGATTTTCTGCCCCTAAAGCCTTTGTTCCAACCTAAACTATAGTCTTCGCTAACCCCAAATTGACTACCATTATCCGTGCAAAAAATGAGGATGGTATTATCGTCGAGTCCCATTTCCTTTAACACTTTATCCAATCTACCAAAATTTTCATCAATGTTGGTGATCATTCCATAGAACTCGGCATTAGGAATGTTTTTATTTACCAATTCCTTATATGGATTTGAATATTTCTCATCAACATATAGAGGGTGATGCGGTGCATTGGTTGAAAGATAAACAAAGAAAGGTTCCTCTTTTTTTTGCATTATATAATCAATAGCCTCATTGAACCAGACATCTGTGCAATATCCTTCAAATTCTTTTGGTTCGTTATTGACCAAATAAGTATCGTCAAAATAATTATTCCCCCAATAATCAGATAATTCCCCAACGCCTCCTGAGTTATGGTGCACGGCATAATCGAATCCTTTGTCAGTAGGCCTAGATGGGTAGTTGTTTCCCAAATGCCACTTGCCAAACATAGCCGTTTCATAGCCATTCTGTTGGAATACCTCTGGCATTATAGGAAGAGAAGCATGAAGCATGTCCCGCCCTTTGAACGTCGCCCAAACACCATTGTTGATAGGATAAGCACCTGTCATCAAAGCAGAACGGGTTGGTGTACAAAGTGGACTCACATGAAAGTCGGTAAGTCGAACCGATTCCTGATACAACTGGTCAATGTTAGGTGTCTTGATCCAAGGGTTCCCATGGCAGCCCAAATCCCCAATACCTTGATCATCGGTCATTACCAAAATTACATTGGGCTTGTTCGTGATACGAATATCACCCTTTTCTTCCTGTTTTGATTCTTTGCAAGAAAAGAATACTGGAATCAAAAGGAAAATAGCCCATGAACGGAAAAACCCCATATCTAAGTATTTTAAAATTTATGCCAAACCATTACCATAAGCAATAACCACAATGCCAATGATCATACAAACTAAACCTCCGTATAAAATGTTACGTGCCTTAGCGGATGCCTTAACCCATTCCATGGTTATTATACCACTAACGATTGCTGTTGCAACTGAAGCTGTATTAAAGATAGCATATCCCACCGTATTACCAGATGCACCCAATTTGGAAGCTGCAAAGGCAAATAAGGCTGAAGCCGCATAATGGAAAACCGCCATAATCAGAATCAAGAAAAAATTCTTACCAAACGAAGAGGTCTTGAAATCTCCCCATGCTTTTTTCTTGTTCAATTGCCAAAGAAAATAAGCAGTCATTACGATTCCCCCACTAATAAAAATGGGAAACATTATTGCGACCGCAGTAATCCAATCAGCATTACCTTGGGCCACGCTCGCTTCATGCAGATATGGTCTGCCAACAGCATTGGCATAGCTAAATCCCGTTGCTAAAAGACCTCCTATTACTGCTATTAAGATTCCT
>CAZHJO010000553.1:0-2385 GCA_964532755.1 uncultured Maribacter sp.
ATAAGGTTGAGCCCTCTGAGGAAGATGTACAGAAACAAGTAAGGGAAACCCTTGAAAAACTTCAGGGGAAATCCAAAAAAGGAAAAGGTGCCAAATACCGAAGAGATAAAAGGGATCAGCACCGACAACAGACAGAGGCAGATCTTGAATTGAAGGAAATTGAGAGTAAAACTCTTAAAGTCACAGAATTTGTAACCGCAAATGAGGTTGCAACCATGATGAATGTTAGTACTACAGAAATAATATCGGCTTGTATGTCTTTGGGTATTATGGTGACCATGAACCAAAGATTGGATGCTGAAACACTATCAATCGTTGCTGAAGAGTTCGGATATGAGGTAGAATTTGTAACTGCTGATATTGAAGAAGGTATCTTTGAGGAAGCGGACGCTCCCGAGGATTTATTGCCGAGAGCACCAATTGTTACCGTTATGGGACACGTAGATCACGGTAAAACTTCCTTGCTCGATTATATTCGTGAAGAAAATGTGATAGCCGGTGAAAGTGGGGGTATAACCCAGCATATTGGGGCATACGGTGTAACATTGGCAGACGGTCAAAAAATCTCATTCCTGGATACGCCAGGTCATGAGGCCTTTACGGCGATGCGTGCTCGTGGGGCCCAGGTAACCGACATTGCGATAATTGTGGTAGCGGCGGATGACGATATAATGCCGCAGACCAAAGAGGCTATTAGTCATGCCCAAGCGGCCGGTGTTCCTATTGTATTTGCGATTAATAAAATAGATAGACCAACTGCCAATCCAGAGAAAATTAAAGAGGGTCTCGCCAATATGAACTTATTGGTCGAGGATTGGGGAGGCAAAATACAGTCCCATGATATTTCTGCCAAAACTGGCGAAGGTGTCAAGGAGTTATTGGAAAAAGTACTGCTTGAAGCGGAGCTTCTTGAGCTGAAGGCCAATCCTAATAAGTTGGCTTCCGGTACTGTTGTTGAGGCATTTTTGGATAAGGGAAAAGGGTATGTGTCAACAATTTTAGTGCAGGCTGGCACCTTGAAGATTGGTGATTTCGTACTGGCCGGTACGTGTAGCGGTAAGGTAAA
Source organism: uncultured Maribacter sp. (assembly GCA_964532755.1). GTDB lineage: Bacteria > Bacteroidota > Bacteroidia > Flavobacteriales > Flavobacteriaceae > Maribacter_A. Next base: position 1,067 of record CAZHJO010000553.1, read on the forward strand.
GGCCATGCATGATGAAAGAGGTAAGGAGATTGGTAAGGTAGGGCCTTCCACACCTATCTCTATTCTAGGTTTGGACGGAGCTCCACAGGCAGGGGATAAATTCAATGTGCTTGAAGATGAACGTGAAGCCAAGCAAATTGCAACTCGAAGATCGCAGTTGCAACGAGAGCAATCTGTAAGAACGCAGCGTCATATTACCTTGGATGAAATAGGAAGACGTATTGCTCTGGGCGACTTTAAGGAATTGAATATTATCCTCAAAGGTGATGTTGATGGTTCTGTAGAAGCACTGACCGATTCATTCCAGAAATTATCCACAGAAGAAATTCAAGTGAATATCATTCACAAGGGAGTTGGCCCAATAACTGAGTCCGACGTCCTTTTGGCTTCGGCTTCAGATGCCGTTATTATTGGCTTTAATGTAAGGCCAATGGGCAACGCGAGAACGGTTGCGGACAAGGAAGAGATTGATATTAGAATGTATTCCATTATATATGATGCAATAAATGATCTTAAAGATGCGATGGAGGGTATGCTTTCTCCGGAGATGAAAGAGGAGATTACAGGTACCGCAGAAATTCGTGAGACATTTAAAATATCGAAAGTTGGGACGATTGCCGGTTGTATGGTAACCATTGGAAAGATATTCCGTAATTCAAATATTCGATTGATTCGCGATGGCGTTGTTATATATACGGGTGAACTGGCATCCTTAAAACGTTTTAAGGACGATGTCAAGGAAGTATCAAAAGGGTATGATTGCGGACTTCAGATCAAAAATTATAATGATATCAAAGAACTCGATATCGTAGAGGCCTTCCAAGAAGTAGCTGTCAAAAAGAAATTGAAATCAAAATAATCAGGTTCAGTAAAGAGCAAAAAAAAAATCGACTTTCTCAAGTCGATTTTTTTGGTTTTAATAACATTGCATCAGGATATTTTACCCTGACCTCCTTGAATTTTCGTTCAGCTTCAAGTTTAGTTTTGAACCGACCAATACGAACGCGATAGGTTGGTGAATCAAAATCTATCTTTGAAGATAATCCCGGAAAATCTATTTCAACATTTTCCTTAATACTTTGCGCCTTCGTATAAGAACCAAAGCCTACCTGTATTCTATAGTATTCATGGCTTTCGTTAGATGACTTGTAAATATCCAGCAAATCAGCGATTTTGTCATCTTGTTCAATATTTACTTGTCCTTGCTGCGCAAATCCTACAGCTACTGTGAAGGTGATAAACGCTATAACTACTAGTGATTTCATGATTTAACCTTGTGTTATGTATTCAATTTTACAAAAGTAATTTATTAATGGCTA
>CAZHJO010000554.1:0-2382 GCA_964532755.1 uncultured Maribacter sp.
TTCAGGTCTCGAAAGAATCCTTTTCTAGTTGCATGTAAGCGAACACTTTCCTGATGGCCCTCTGGAACCTTTTGCCAGACTTCACTGCCCATACATATTTGTGTATTTAGTTTTTGATTGAATTCTGCATTGTAAATCTCTATATGTGCACCGTAGGTATCTGCAATAACCTCGTCCATATCTACAAATATTGTCATATTGCAAAGTTTTATACGAAGTACAGCAAAAATTATTTGACCCGAAAATGATTTTGAATAGTTAATTGTTTTATAACGCAGAAAGATAAGCTGATGTAAATATAGGTGAGATCCTAAGTCTTGTAGATTGCGATTCTAGAATTCTGATAATCGTATAGTCTTAAAAAAAATATGTAATTGACAATAGCAAAATAATCCTCCTGGCCATATTAACAAATTCTTATAGGTCTTATAGCCCCGACTAAGCATATAGCGATTATCTTTGAATTAACAATAAAATAAATCATGATATGAAAAGTGTCAAATCAATGGTAATACTTTCTATGATGTTTATAGTCAGTATGGGAACAGCACAATCCCGAAGTGATAAAAAGCTCATGCAGGATGCTAAAAGAGCTAAAAAAACATTGTTAAAAACAGATGCCAGCCTCGAGAAGTTTTTTAAGGAATCTTCAGGCTATGTCATCTTTCCTAATGTCGGTAAAGGTGGATTTATTATCGGTGGAGCTTCAGGAAATGGGGTGGTTTACGAAGCCGGACAGACCATCGGTATGGCCGACCTTAAAAAATTGAATATAGGGTTGCAGGCCGGTGGCCAAGCGATTATCGAAGTCATCTTTTTTGAAACAGCCGTAGATCTTGACAGGTTTAAAGAGGGAAAATTTCAATTTGCTGCTGAAGCCTCTGCGGTAGCTTTAAAATCAGGGATTGCATTTAATGCCAAATACAAAGATGGAGTGGCCGTGTTTGCACTGCCAAAAGCGGGTTTGATGGCTGATGCCTCTGTTGGAGGACAAAAATTCAGTTTTGATCCATTTTAGTGGGCCTATTGGCACCACTCAATGAAAAACCCTAGTGCAGTAGCTACGCTAGGGTTTTATTTTTTTTTCTTACCTCTCGATTGTAAAAAAACTAATTATTTTAACTAGTACCTATAGTACTCCGGTTTGAATGGACCTTTAACCGTTACGCCAATATACTCGGCTTGGTCTTCACGAAGTTCAGTAAGTTCAGCACCCAATCTAGAAAGGTGTAATTGGGCTACTTTTTCATCTAAATGCTTAGGTAACATATACACTTTGTTTTCATAAGATCCACTATTTTTCCAAAGTTCTATTTGGGCCAAGGTTTGGTTTGTGAACGAATTACTCATCACAAAACTTGGGTGCCCAGTGGCACATCCCAAATTAACCAATCGACCTTCCGCTAAAATGATGATGTCCTTACCGTCTATAGTATATTTATCAACCTGTGGTTTTATTTCATCTTTCGTATTGCCATAATTTTCATTCAACCATGCCATATCTATCTCATTGTCAAAATGCCCAATATTGCAGACAATGACTTTATCACGCATTGCCTTAAAATGTTCAGGTCGTATGATGTCTTTATTCCCAGTGGTCGTAATTACGACATCAGCACTACTTACAACAGTTTCCAGTTGCTTTACTTCAAAGCCATCCATACAGGCTTGTAAGGCACAAATTGGATCGATTTCAGTAACTGTGACAATAGAACCAGCACCTTTAAAGGAAGCAGCGGTACCTTTACCAACATCCCCGTAACCGGCAACAACTACACGCTTACCGGCCAACATGGTGTCAGTTGCCCTGCGAATAGCATCAACAGCACTTTCTCGACAACCGTATTTATTATCAAATTTTGATTTGGTGACAGAATCATTCACATTAATAACGGGCATTGGTAAAGTGCCGTTTTTAACCCTCTCATACAACCGGTGAACACCGGTCGTGGTCTCTTCAGAAATTCCTTTTATCGCAGAAGTAAGTTCAGGATACTGATCCAAGACCATATTAGTAAGGTCACCACCATCATCCAAAATCATATTCAAGGGTTGGCGATCTTCGCCAAAAAACAAGGTCTGCTCAATACACCAGTCAAATTCTTCTTCACTCATACCTTTCCAAGCATAAACAGGGATTCCTGCGGCCGCTATTGCGGCAGCGGCATGGTCTTGGGTTGAGAATATATTGCAAGAACTCCAAGTAACATCGGCACCAAGAGCCACCAAAGTCTCAATTAATACGGCAGTCTGTATGGTCATATGAAGACATCCTGCAATTCGTGCACCTTTAAGTGGTTGTTCGTTTTTATATTCCTCGCGGAGTGACATTAGTCCTGGCATTTCCGCTTCGGCCAATTCAATCTCTTTTCTTCCCCAATC
>CAZHJO010000555.1:0-2374 GCA_964532755.1 uncultured Maribacter sp.
TGTTCCTGTAAAAGGAGGGGAAGGCAAGGTATTATATGTTTGGTTTGATGCGCCTATTGGTTATATTTCTTCAACTAAAGAATGGGCAGAACTTGAAGGTAAGGATTGGGAGCCCTATTGGAAAGACGAGGACACCAAATTAGTGCATTTTATAGGTAAGGACAATATCGTTTTTCATTGTATTATCTTCCCTAGCATTTTAAAAGCCCATGGCGATTTTATTCTACCGGAAAACGTTCCTGCCAATGAGTTTTTGAACTTGGAAGGCAATAAATTGTCAACCTCAAAAAACTGGGCGGTTTGGTTGCACGAATATCTGATGGAATTCCCTGATATGCAAGATGTTTTGCGATATACTTTGACAGCAAATGCACCCGAAACCAAGGACAATGACTTTACCTGGAAAGATTTTCAGGCTCGCAACAACAACGAACTTGTAGCCATTTTTGGCAACTTCATAAACCGTGTAGTTGTATTGACCAATAAATACTATGATGGCGTTGTTCCAATCCCATCAAGCTTCAGTGAAGCTGATAAGGAGACATTACGGGAACTCAAAACATATCCTGAAATAATTTCAAGCTCCATTGAACGATACCGTTTTCGTGAGGCCAGTCAGGAAGTAATGAACCTGGCCCGTTTAGGCAATAAATATTTGGCCGACGAAGAACCATGGAAAGTAATTAAGGAGGATGGGAATCGCGTACAGACCATAATGTTCATTGCGCTACAGATCGCAACAGCGTTGTCGGCACTGAGCGAACCTTTCTTACCTTTTACTTCATATAGACTGAAACGCATCTTGAATGTCAGTTCGAGTGATTCGACATCGGAGAATCGTATCGGGAACCGATGGAAGGATGTCTCTTACAAAAACACCCTGCTTCCTTCGGATCACCAAATTGGAAAGGCTGAATTATTGTTCAGAAAAGTAGAGGATAAGGAAATACAGGTCCAATTAGCTAAATTGGAAGCCACTAAAAAAGCGAATGAGAACGAAAACAAAGCCCTTATGCCACAAAAAGAAACTATCACATTCGACGACTTTTCAAAACTGGATATGCGCGTAGGAACTATTGTCGCAGCTGAAAAAATGGCCAAGACCAAAAAGCTACTCGTGTTAAAAGTTGATACTGGTCTGGATACCAGAACTATCGTCTCGGGTATTGCAGAAAGTTTTACCCCAGAAGAAATTATTGGTAAAAGAGTATCTGTTTTGATCAACTTAGCTCCACGTGCCTTGCGTGGTGTTGATAGTGAGGGTATGATATTAATGACCGAGAACGGTGATGGTAAATTGGTATTTGTAAACCCTGATGAAGATGGGGTTGGGAATGGATTGACCATTAATTAGTCGCTTGTGCAACTTGTCCCCTACATCGCCAAACATACTCAGCTTCCCGTAAGGGGAATTCAAAATACGGTCGAACTACTAAACGAGGATTGTACCCTACCATTTATATCCCGATATCGAAAAGAACGTACAGGCAATTTGAATGAGGTTCAGATTGGTGCCATTGTAGCCATTAAGGCCCAATTCGAGGCCTTGGAAAAACGTAAGGCTGCCATCATCAAAACCTTATCAGAACAAGAAGTATTGACCACTGAATTAGGTGATAAGATAAATAGGGCCAACGATTTAACAACGCTAGAGGATATTTATCTCCCCTTTAAAAAAAGCAAAAAAACAAAGGCTGAAACGGCCAGAAAAAAGGGTCTGGAACCTTTGGCCAAGATTATCATGGCACAGCGCAATAAAGAAATTGATTTTGAGGCGTCTAAATTTATAAATGATGCCGTTCAAAACGAAGAAGAGGCTTTGGACGGAGCTAGGCATATCATCGCAGAATGGGTCAATGAACGTTCTGATATCCGTAATCAAATACGCTATCAGCTAGAAAAATTCGCACAGATAACAACGAAGGTCATTGGTGCCAAAAAAGAAGAAGAAAAAGCGCAAAAGTTTAGGGATTATTTTGACTGGAGCGAATCGTTGAACCGATGTCCATCACATAGACTTTTGGCCATTCTTCGCGCTGAAAACGAAGGTTTCATCAGAGTTAAGGTTGAAATTGATGCAGAGCGCGCCATTCGAAAAATCGAAGATCGTATCATAAAAAGCAACAATGCCTGCGCTAGTCAGATCAAAATAGCCATTCAGGATGCCTATAAACGATTGTTGTTTCCTTCCTTATCCAACGAAACCCTAAAAAAAGCCAAAGAAAAAGCCGATAATGCGGCCATCAAGGTATTTTCAAAAAATCTTAAACAACTATTGTTGGGATCACCATTGGGTCAGAAACGAATTCTGGCCATAGATCCCGGATTTAGAACAGGCTGTAAAATTGTAGGCCGGGGGGCACAAGGCGATTTG
>CAZHJO010000556.1:0-2370 GCA_964532755.1 uncultured Maribacter sp.
CATCACAGGCACCATTAAGGATAATCACTTTTTCGTAAAACGCATGGGTATAACCGCGGCCACTCCCCTATTTGTGGCGTTGATTATCATTGAATTGACCGATGTCCTGTTCGCTTTGGACAGTATTCCTGCGATACTGGCGATTACTGCCGATCCATTTATTGTTTTCAGTTCCAATATATTGGCTATTCTTGGACTGCGTTCCATGTATTTCCTGATTTCAAGAATGTTGGCAAAATTCCGTTTTATCAATTACAGTTTGGTGGTAATTCTGGCCTTTGTTGGACTTAAAATGCTTTTTGCCCATCAGATTGAATTACCGGAATGGGTTTCCCTGACCGTAATATCGGTTTCCTTGGTTGCCGGCATAGTTTCTTCCTTGGTCATTCCTGAGCACAAGGACAAAGAATAGGGATTATTGCACCTTAAAAATAATTTGATACAATTTGGCAACGGCCCAGTTTCCGAGGGGAAAGTATAATGCAAAGAACAAGGTCATACCCAATGCGAAGTTACGTTCACCAAAGATCTGATCGATTATATTATTCGGGTAAGCGTAGGAGGTGCTTAGTGCATATCCCCCAAATTCAAGAAGACCCATTGCAAAGAGGCCATAAGCATACTGCGTATAATAGGGTTGGTTTCTTAACAACAAGGAAATAGGCACCATATAGAGGATATAACAGCTGATTACCTGCCACCAATAGGTAAACTTGGCTATCTCCATTTCAGTTCCAAACCAGTTCATCCCCAAACCCCAAAGGAAATAAAGTACACAATAAATCAAGACCAATCGCTTATCAACGTTGAATTGTGATCTGGCCCATGCAATAACTTCGGTCATACGTAAATTCCTATTTATCCACTATTTTCTTATTGATGATAGTAAGGGCATCATTCACGGTCTTCATTTGGTCCATATCCTCATTTTCCAATTGGATATCGAAGGCGTCCTCTACATCTAGTACGATATCGATCAGGTTGGCCGAATTGATATTCAGCTCTTCCAAAAAGTTACTTTCAGGAGTAATATTAGCTACCGAAACATCCTCCGGAAGATAGATTTTTATAATTTCCTTTAACTGATCATATTTCGCATTGTTACCCATAGCATCTCTTTTTTTTCAAACGATTGCAATTGCTTATCCATTACCCCTGCGTTTTTTTCGGATAGGTTCCTAATCGTTATAAGCACTAAAAATAACACAAGCATTGACATCACCAAAACCGAAGCTGGCTTTCGCAACATACTTAGGGTCATATGGCATTGTCTTTAGGGGTATTTTGGTCTCCGATATTACTGCGCTAATACCTGGATGTATATCCTCGCAATTGACATTCCCAAAAATTACCTGTTCCTGAAACTGCAGCACTGTCCCAACACATTCTATACTACCTGCAGCAGCCAGGCAATGTCCGATCGTACTTTTGAAGGAGTTGATAAAGGGAAAATCAATTCCCTCGCGTTCAAGGGCCGTACTCCAATTCGCAATTTCGACCACATCCTTGGCGGTAGCGGTCAAGTGACCATTAATGGCATCAATATCATCAGCAATCAATCCTGCGTTCGATATCGCCTTTTTGATACAGCGCTGAACCGCCTCGCTATTTGGAGCTGTCATAGAACCTTCACTGCGCTGTCCCCCACTATTGATTTCCCCGCCTAAAACTTCGGCATAGATCTTCGCTCCCCGTTTTTGTGCACTCTCCAAGGATTCCAAAACCAGTGCCCCTGCCCCACTCCCGGGAACAAATCCTTTCGCCGAGGCACTCATAGGCCGGCTTGCTTTCACTGGATTCCCATTATAGTTTCGTGGCAGAATACGCATGGCATCAAATCCGCCCCAAACGTACGGTCCACTATCGCTACAGCTACCCACAAGCATAATTTCGGCTTTGCTGCCTGAAATACGTTCATAAGCCATCAATACGCCTTCCGTTCCGGTAGTACAAGCCGAGGAATTGGTGGTTACCTGATTGCCACAGCCCAGCATCCCGCCCAAATAGGCGCTAATACCACTGGCCATCGTTTGTAGTACGGCGGTACTCCCCAACCGTCTTACCTGTTTTTCGTCTACTAAATGAATGGACTCCCTAAACTTATCCACCCCTAATATTCCTGTGCCAAAAATGACCCCGGCCTCCCAAGAAGGTTTATTGGAACTATTGCTGACCAAACCGGCATCTGACCATGCATCGATACCCGCGACAACACCATATACAATCCCTGTGGCATTCAAACCCTTTAATTGTAGTGGGGTAAAGTAATTATTTAATAAATTATCTTTAATCAGCGGTTCTCCAGCTACTTGACACCCAAAATTTAGTGCTTCCAACTTCGATTGGTGACGAATTCCACTCTTGCCTTTG
>CAZHJO010000557.1:0-2358 GCA_964532755.1 uncultured Maribacter sp.
ATTCAGTTTCCCGTTGCAACAAAAACAATATTTTAAAACGAACTTCATTACCAGCTAGGGCCATAATTTTACTTATTCCTTCAATAGAGGTTGCAACAGCGTTCAAATCTTCTTTACAACGTAGTATTTGAGCGTGATCCGCTTCAGCTCTAATGCAGCTAGTTTCAAGTTTCATGACAAATCATTTTAAGCTAAAATATAATAATATAATTATTTAAGCAATTACTTAAATGCAAAATTATCTTAAAATAACTTGACTTTGGTGAGTTAAAAGTGCTGTTGTTTTTATTTAATGCAACAATAATTACTAGAACTTCATCCGTTGAATTCTCACAGCATTCAATATGGCCAACAACGCAACACCTACATCCGCAATGACCGCTTCCCACATTGTTGCCATTCCAAGAGCCCCTAGAATCAATACTAATATTTTTACTCCGAACGCAAGTGTTATATTCTGCCAGATGATTTTGTTGGTAGCATTACCTATCTTGATGGATGTTGCTATTTTCGAAGGCTGATCGGTCTGTATTACCACATCAGCCGTTTCAATAGCGGCATCACTGCCTAAACCACCCATGGCCATGCCAACATCTGAAAGGGTTATGACCGGCGCGTCGTTTATTCCATCACCGGCAAAAGCCACTATTCTTCCTTGTTCTTTTAGTTTTTCTACTTCGCTGATTTTATCCTCAGGAAGTAGCCCGCCAATGGCCTTATCGATTCCCAATTGTTTGGCAATTTTATCGACTACCAGCTGTTTGTCCCCAGAAAGCATTATAACCTCAGTTACTTTTTTAATACTATGTAATGCAGTTACAGCTTCTTCTGCGTCATCTTTGATAGTGTCGGCAATAGTAATGTAACCACTGTATTTTTGATTTATGGCAATAACCACTATGGTTTCAGTATTATGTTTCAGACTTTCATCAAAAGGGATTTTAAACCTTTCCAACAATTTTGTGTTGCCGGCCAACACTTCATATCCCCCAACTTTTCCTTTCATACCATGACCGGAAATCTCTTCGACATCACTGACTTTAATCGACGAATTTTCAACACTAACATATTTTACAATAGCTTCTGCAATTGGATGGGTGGAATTGGCTTCTAAAAGGGCTGTTAGTTCTAACATCAATTCTTTGTCAAAATCTATGGTAACAACTTCTTGTACCTCAAAAACAGCTTTGGTTAAAGTGCCTGTTTTGTCCATAACAATAGTATCTACTTTGGTCATTAAATCCAGAAAATTGGACCCTTTGAATAAAATACCATTGCGTGAACCTGCACCAATACCTCCAAAGTAGCCTAACGGGATAGAAATCACCAAAGCGCAAGGGCAGGAGATTACCAAAAAGATCAGGGCACGTTCAAACCACATTTGAAACTCATAAGCATCACCAAGAAAAAAGTAAGGGACTATTACCAATGCTATAGCTAACCAAAAAACAATAGGTGTGTAGATTTTTGCCAATCGGCTAATTAACAATTGCGTTTTTGCTTTTCTTCCAACAGCTTCCTGAACCAGTTTTAATATTTTTGAAAGTTTGGTATCCTCATATTTACTTGTAGTCCTAATTTCTATAACCTTATTCAGGTTTACCATTCCGGCAAGGACTATTTCGCCTTTTGACTTGTTGTCAGGTACTGATTCCCCAGTTAGTGCAGCTGTATTTAAAACAGCCTCTTTTGAAACTAATTCACCATCTAAGGCAATTTTTTCACCTGCTTTAGTTTGAATGATTTGACCTATTTGCACCTCTCTAGGATGCCTAATTGTAATATTACCATTCTCTAAAACGCTGACCTCCTCAACCTGTACTTTTAGCAAGGCTTCTATAGAACGTTTCGCCTTGTTTACCGCTGCTTCCTGAAATAATTCACCAACAACATAAAATAACATAACGGCTACACCTTCTTCATAAGAACCTATCAAAAAAGCTCCCATTGTTGCCACAGACATCAAAACAAACTCATTGTAGATGTTGCCTTTGACTATTAATTTTGAAGCTTTTTTAATGATAGCTCCACCAACTGCTATATATAGAATTCCGAACCAGATTAATGGTAAAGGGGGTTTAAAAAAAGAAGCATCATAAAAATCTAGACCAATGCCTAACAGTAAAAAGAATAACGCTATTATAGGTATTATGTAGTCCTTATTAAAAGTGACCTGTTTTTTTGACTGTGCTTCTTTAGTGTAATCTACGGCACAATCTCCGTCTTCACATTCAATTTCTATATTTATTTTTTTACTGTTTGCATCCAATGGCAAAGTATTTATAATTAATAAATTTAATTAACTTACAAAGGTAGCGTCTTATGGAATGCAATGGTATTGCATTTATAAGTTGTTCC
>CAZHJO010000558.1:0-2356 GCA_964532755.1 uncultured Maribacter sp.
AAAAATACCTGGGCCATTCACCAATTATTTACAACTGTGAATTTTGGGACAAAAAATCGTATTGTCAACTGGTTTACAGGAGGGTTGAACCATCAAGTGGAGCATCATATATTTCCTAACATCAGCCATGTACATTACACAAAAATCTCTAAAATTGTTAAACAGACAGCAAATGAATTTAATTTGCCGTACAACGAATATAAAACTACGAGAAAAGCTATAATTTCGCACTTCAAACATTTAAAGGAATTGGGCAAGAAACCCGCATTACAGTACCAGTAAATTTATTAATTTCATGAGCAACCATTTATCCGAAAGAATTAAAGCTATGTCTACTTCGGCCACTTTGGCTATGGCCGCAAAGGCAAGGGAATTAAGAGGTCAAGGAAAAGATATTATAGGATTGAGTTTGGGTGAACCCGATTTCAATATTCCAGAATTCATTAAAGATGCTGCAAAACAAGCAGTTGATGATAATTATAGCAGCTATTCCCCTGTTGACGGTTATGCTGATCTTAAACAGGCCATTTCCAACAAATTCAAGAGAGACAACAATTTGGATTATGGCATTAATCAAATCGTTGTTTCTACAGGTGCAAAGCAGTCCTTGGCAAATATTGCCATGATCATGTTGAACAAAGGGGATGAAGTTATCTTACCTGCACCGTATTGGGTAAGTTATAGTGATATTGTAAAACTTGCTGAAGGTGTTCCTGTTGAAGTGCCAACAAGTATTGACACTGATTTTAAAATGACACCGGCACAGCTGAAGGCTGCCATTACCCCCAAAACCAAAATGCTTTGGTTCAGTTCACCTTGTAACCCAAGTGGTTCAGTTTATAGCGAAGAGGAACTCAGCGGTTTAGCCAAGGTACTTAAGGACCATCCTAAGATCTTTGTAGTCTCAGATGAAATCTATGAACATATTAATTTTAGAGGTGGCCATGTTAGCATAGCAGGAATAGATGGAATGTACGACAGAACCATTACGGTAAATGGAGTATCAAAGGCTTTTGCCATGACCGGATGGCGTATTGGCTATATTGGAGCTCCTGAATGGGTTGCAAAGGCATGCACAAAATTCCAAGGGCAAAACACCAGTGGTGCCAATGCAATTGCCCAAAGAGCTACTATTACCGCTTTGGAAGCGCCTGTAAGCAAAATACAGTTCATGATTGATGAATTCCATAAAAGAAGGGATTTGATTCTTGGACTTCTTGGTGGGATTAAAGGTTTTAATCTCAATGTTCCCGAGGGAGCATTTTATGTATTTCCTGATGTCTCTAGTTTCTTTGGAAAAACATTGAATGGCACCGTAATCAACAATGCTTCCGACTTTGCGCTATATCTTCTCGAAAATGCAAATGTGGCTACCGTTACCGGTGAGGCATTTGGTAATCCAAATTGTATACGAATCTCTTATGCCGCTTCAGAAGAAGAATTACGGGAAGCGGTATCGAGGATAAAAGCAGTATTATAATATAAAAAACCCGCCGAAGTGGGTTTTTTATATTTTTTTCCAGAAATAGGGAGTTAATATAATCAGTACCGTAAAAAGTTCAAGTCTTCCAAGTAGCATTAAGAAACCACACCACCACTTGCCGAGCATTGGCAAATCGTTAAAATTACTCAGTGGATTTAGACTGCCCAATGCGGGACCAACATTCCCTAATGAAGAGGCTGCCCCACCAATGGCAGACTCAAAGTCAAGACCCAAGAATCCCAATACCATAGAACCTATAATGAATGATAACATATAAAGCACAAAAAAGGCTATGATATTGTAAACAATATGTTCTCTAACCGTTTTATTATTATACCTAACAGGAATTATAGCATTCGTATGTAGGGTCCTTTTAAACTCCAATAATCCGTTCTTGATGATGAGCAAATGACGCATCACCTTAATACCTCCAGCTGTTGAACCGGCAGAACCCCCAAGAAAGAACAAACTAAAAAAGAAAACCGTCAAAAACGGTGTCCAGCCGCTAAAGTCTGCAGAAACAAAACCTGTTGTTGTCATTATCGCCACAACCTGAAAAAGTGCATGTCTAAAAGAGCTTTCGACCGCGCCATTTACCATTGGGTGATACTCCGTAACAGGGACATTGGCTTTAAAGTAAACAACCAGTGCTACAACTACCGTAAATATGACAATGAAAATTGAAAAGAATTTAAACTCTTCATCTTTTAAAACCCGTTGTACTTTTCCCTTGAAAGCAAAATAGCTCAGCACAAAGTTACTCCCTGCCAAAAACATGAAAAATATTACTATATATTGAATCATGGGTTGATCGTTCCAAAAGGCCAAACTTGCATTTTTAGTGGAGAATCCACCTGTGGATAATGTGGCGAG
>CAZHJO010000559.1:0-2353 GCA_964532755.1 uncultured Maribacter sp.
GTTTTGGTGTACTCAAGCATAGCTCTAGCCATATTCCAAAATGTTTTTAATTAGTTGTTGTATTCGTTAAAGTTAACCATAAATACCCATACAATATTGTTCTCATATTGTTAAAAATTCAATAATTTCCTTTTAATATAGTTTTCCAAAATAGAAATTGGTAATTTTCACGTTCATCCTATGAAAAAAATCGTTGTAATACTTCTATTAACTTTCTTATTTTCAGGATGTTCCACTGTTAAAAGAAGAATTGTCAAAAATATTGATACTGAAATCAAATCTAAACAATACAAAAATCAGTTTACCGGTTTTTTAATTATCGATCCCGAAAGCAAGGATACAATTTACAATATTAACAGTACTAGATATTTTACACCGGCCAGCAATACCAAGATCTTCACCCTTTTTGCTTCATTAAATCTACTACCCGATAGTATTCCTACTTTGAAATATGTTATTGAGAACGACACCTTATTTGCACAAGGTACAGGTGACCCTGCCATGTTGCACCCCTTTTTAAATGATAGTACAGCGCTCCATTTTATAGACAAGTATGAGAACATTGCCTTTTATCCCAACAACTTCAAAGATCAAAAATTTGGACCCGGCTGGTCCTGGGATGACTATCATTGGTACTATTCGCCAGAACGTAGTGCCCTTCCACTATACGGAAATGTCGTGACCATTAAAAATGCTGATTCGCTTCAAGTACAGCCAAAATATTTTAAGGATAGTATTGTATCTATTGATTATCCAGTAAACCGTGAATTACAGAAAAATGTGTTCTATTTCAATATGTCGAAGAAAGATACCGTTGAAATTCCGTTTAGAGTTGATAGCAGTACAACCAAGATCCTTTTGGAAAAGGCACTCAAAAAGAAAATACAAATAACCCCTACATTTCCTGAAGATAAGCCACAGATTCTGTACGGTGTACCTTCAGATTCTGTTTATAAAAGAATGATGCACATAAGCGATAATTTTCTCGCAGAACAACTATTGATTTTAGGATCCTCTGTCCTATCAGATACGCTGAATAGCTACAAGGCCAGGGAATATGTGCTTGATAATTATTTATTGGATCTAAGGCAGCCTCCAAGATGGGTTGATGGTTCAGGATTATCCCGTTATAATCTATTCTCTCCCGAGTCGATTGTTCATGTACTGCATAAATTGTATCGCGATATTCCTAGAGAGCGGCTATTTCTTTTTTTTCCTGCAGGTGGAGCATCGGGTACGATAGAAGACTGGTACCCAGGAGATCCAAATCCCTATATCTATGCCAAGACCGGAAGTTTAGGCAACAATCATAATCTTAGTGGGTACTTGATAACCAAATCTGGCAAAACCCTGGTATTCAGCTTTATGAACAATCATTTTATGGAAAGTCCATCAGAAATAAAAAAGCGAATGCAGGGTATTTTCGAGATTATCAGGGATACCTATTAAAGGATGTTATGGGATTTGAGGTACTAGTTATTTGGCGGGAGCAATTAGTAGGTTATTTATCCGGGCATACTGCAATAACATGATGGTCTTGGCATCTTTGATTTCTCCGGTTCGGATCATTTCCAAAGCCTTTTCAAAATCAATTTCCAACACTTCAATATTCTCACTTTCATCCTCGGCACCACCGCCCTCACTTATTTTCATATGCGCTGCGTATTCACCAATATAAAAATGCAAGATTTCGGTAACTGACCCTGGGGACATATACGATTCGAATACCTTCTTAACGTTTTCAACTTTATAGCCTGTTTCTTCCTCGACTTCTTTTTTTATGCAGTCTTCAGGGTGGTCCCCATCCAATAGACCTGCACAAACTTCGATCATCATCCCGTTCTCATTACCATTGACATATGTTGGCATTCTGAACTGCTGTGTTAAAACCACCTTCCCTTTCTTTGGGTTATAAAGAAGTATAGCCGCACCATTGCCCCTATCGTAGGCCTCCCTTATTTGGGTCTCCCATGAGCCATCTTCTTTTTGATAATCAAATGTGATTTTGTTCAAGGTATACCAATGATCGGATAACACCTCGGTCTTTATGTTTTTTACCTTACCGTTTTTCAATAAAATCAAGTTTGACCCATTATACGTTTTAGAATCTATTATCACCGCCCACTATATCTCCTATAGTGCCTAAAATACTACCTTCACCCTTATCTTTCCCACCTCTTGGAAGCGATGCCAATACCCTACCGGCCAATCTACTAAAGGGTAAGGATTGAATATAAACAGTTCCCGGACCTCTCAGTGTTGCGAAGAACAGTCCTTCGCCTCCGAATACGGTATTTTTAATGCCCCCTACGAATTCTATATCATAATCAACATCCTTTGTAAATCCTACAAT
>CAZHJO010000560.1:0-2351 GCA_964532755.1 uncultured Maribacter sp.
GAAACGCAAGCATCGCAGTTTATGCATTCATCTGTGATTATGATAGCCATTTTGCGTATTTTTATGTTTATATAGCGAACGAAATTAAAATATAGCACCTTAATTTTTAATGACAAATGTCATATTTCATTGCTAAAGGTGAAATTATATTTAAACCCTAAAGATACCTAAATTAAATGGTTTAATCCCACAAATTAAATTTACCAATTATGATTGCAGTCAAAGAAGAACAAAAGCAGGAAGTTTTGGAAGCGGTTATCATTCGTTTTGTAGGTGATTCTGGAGATGGAATGCAATTGACCGGGACCCAATTTTCGGATACTTCGGCAATGTTCGGTAATGATGTTGCCACATTCCCCAATTATCCCGCAGAAATTAGAGCCCCTCAAGGAAGTTTATATGGGGTTTCAGGATTTCAAGTACATATAGGTAGTGTAGAGATCAGCACTCCAGGTGACAATGTAGACCTTTTGGTCGCCATGAACCCCGCCGGACTTAAGACCAATTTACACGCGCTTAAACCAGGGCATACCGTAATTGTTGATACCGATTCCTTTACCAAGAAGAATCTGGAAAAGGCACTCTATGAAGCCAATCCCCTTGAGGATGGAAGTCTTGCAAACTATCGTGTAATTGAAGTGGCTATGACTTCATTGACCAAAGAAGCCTTAAAGGAAGTCGAGGGATTGGACAATAAGAGTATTACCCGATCTAAGAATATGTTTGCCTTGGGGATGGTTTATTGGATGTACGATCGCTCAACAGAATATACCATTGAATTCTTTAATAAAAAATTCAAAACTAAACCACAAATTATCGAAGCTAATACCAAGGTATTGAATGCTGGTTTCTATTTTGCGGAAACGCTGGAATTAATCCCTAATGCCTATACTATCGCCCCTGCCAAAATGGAAGCTGGAACCTATAGGATAGTCATGGGGAACACGGCAACGGCCTGGGGATTTTTGGCAGCAGCTGAAAAATCGGGCTTGGAATTATTCTTAGGCTCTTACCCAATTACGCCCGCAACCGATATTTTACATGAATTGGTTAAACACAAACATTTTGGCGTTAAGGCTTTTCAGGCAGAAGATGAAATTGCCGGGATCACTTCATCAATAGGAGCGGCATTTGCAGGTGACCTGGCCATAACAACAACCTCTGGTCCAGGGTTGGCATTAAAAGGTGAAGCCCTCGGCTTGGCCATGATGATAGAATTACCACTGGTCGTGGTCAATGTTCAGCGAGGTGGACCATCAACAGGGCTGCCCACAAAAACCGAGCAATCAGATTTATTGCAGGCTATGTATGGTAGAAATGGTGAAAGTCCAATTATAGTTATTGCGGCAAGTACTCCCGCCAATTGTTTTGATTTTGCCTATGAAGCTTCCAAATTGGCACTGGAGCATATGACCCCAGTACTGTTATTGACCGATGGCTATATTGCGAACGGTTCGGCTCCTTGGAAGATCCAATCGGTAACAAGTTTGCCGGAAATCAAAAATAATATTGTTCAAGAAGCCAACGAGAATTGGTTTCCTTATGATCGTGACGAAGAGACATTGGCTAGAGGATGGGCCATTCCCGGTACTGCAGGTCTAGAACATAGGGTTGGAGGTCTGGAAAAGGATAAAGTTTCAGGTAATGTTTCTTATGGTCCTGAAAACCATGAATATATGATTAAAATCAGGGCCGAAAAGGTACAAAGGGTACAAAATTATATTCCAGATGTAGCACTTGAATTTGCCCAAGAAGGCGATTTATTGGTTATTGGCTGGGGTGGCACATATGGCAGTGTACATTCCGCCGTGAAACAAATGAATGATGAGGGTTTTGACAAAATAGGTTTTGCACATTTTAATTATATAAATCCGTTACCAAAGAATACGGAAGAGGTCTTGAAAAAGTTCAAAAAAATTCTTGTTTGTGAATTGAACAACGGTCAATTTGTCCAAGTATTGAAAGTCAATTTTAATGGATTTGATTTTCTACAGTTCAATAAAGTCCAAGGCTTGCCATTTGCGAACAATGAGTTGATACAAAAATTTAAATCATTAGTGAAATAATTATGGAAGCAGCAGTAAAAGAATACACATATAAAGATTTTGCCAGTGATCAGGAAGTAAGATGGTGTCCAGGCTGTGACGACTATGTTATTCTACGATCCATGCAGAAAGCACTTCCAGAAATGGGGGTTAAGAAAGAAGATGTAGTATTCATATCAGGTATTGGGTGCTCTTCCCGATTCCCCTATTATATGGATACATACGGCATGCATAGTATTCATGGCAGAGCACCGGCGATTGCTTCTGGTGTAAAATTGGCCAATCCTGATTTAAGTGTTTGGGTCA
>CAZHJO010000561.1:0-2347 GCA_964532755.1 uncultured Maribacter sp.
TTCCCCTATATTTTTCATTTCCTATCACCCCAATATTGGTCCCCAAATACCTACCCCTACCTTCAACCCTTGGCAATACAGTGTAATCAACTCCTTTGGTCGTAGCGGTATCCCTGTTCCAATACGCGTGAAAGTACAAAACATCATCTGCCAATTTAGGTATACTGAGCATGTTTATCTTGTAATAAAACATGACAAACTTATCCGTCTGATTGACAATTTCAATTTTCGCTCCTTTGCGAAAGGGCATAGGGATGGCACAGTTGAAAGAACGTCCTTCGGGCATTGAAAAGAATTCGTTTTCGAAAGGGCGCATCAAACCCAAACCAATGCTGAAAAAATCAGTAAATGGAACAGATACAGCAGGTTTTTCTTCCCCATCCCAATACATATTGATGCTTATTTTCCTTCGATTCTCCAAGGACCATGCAAAGGAGTTGGCCATCCACATTTTGGTGATGATGCCACTCCCTTTTTGGTTAAAAACCACCAGTGTGTCTTGGGGGCCAATCATGGAAAAAGCATCGCCTTTTGCTCCTTTATTGGTCATTCCCGCTTCACCTTTTTTGCCCATTTTATTTTCAGAACTGATCCAACGGGTTTCTACACTATCAGGTGCAGCCTTATAATATTGATGAATATTTGAAAGGGGATATACTTCTTCTTTAGAGGTGTTGTTACATCCGGCAAAAATTACCATTCCGATTACAAATACAATCCATTTCATAATTTACTATATATTAATTCCTTATTGAAAATCATCTGAAATCCCTGTATAAGAGGATCCCCTTCAAGAATGACCATGGATTATTTTAAATTATCCAATGTTATGCCAAACAATTGCATGGTTATCTGATCCAAAGATTTTTTATCACCTTCAAAATGATACGTTTGGTGCTTATGTACCATGCTTTCATTGGGTTTCAAAGCAGCTGCTGGAGAAGAGCTTTCCAATTCGTAAAAAGGTCCCAATTGGGTACCATCCTCCAAGGGCCCATCATTATAGGCATTTACGGCATCGCCGGCATATGGTTTTTCTTGGAACACCCATTCCGAATTTACATAATCTGTTTTTCCTTTGGGCAAGGTGAATTTCGCTACGGTCAATACCTTGTTTATGGCATCAAAACTCCCCATGAATGGCAGCGCCCTTTGGGGTGATATTCCAATCTTGCCCCTTTGCTTGCCATCTCCCTTAAAAAGCAATACACTATCTACTACGCTTAACCGATCTTCAGCTACCTTACCAAAATAATCATCGGTTACCAATTTTCCCAATTCAGATTCATCGCCTGTCTTGAATGGGATAATGACAGTGGTTTCATCTGTTGAATTTAACATACTCAATATCCATATCGATAGCATCCCAGAATCCTTTTTCCAAGTATTTTCCCCAGTATTGGTCAATACATTTATCGATTCAAAGCCCACCATTTGGATTCCTTCGGGTAAGTGCATACCAAGTTCCCTAG
The DNA here is from genome assembly GCA_964532755.1 of uncultured Maribacter sp. Taxonomy (GTDB): domain Bacteria; phylum Bacteroidota; class Bacteroidia; order Flavobacteriales; family Flavobacteriaceae; genus Maribacter_A. The sequence continues at coordinate 1,473 of CAZHJO010000561.1, forward strand.
CAGCTTCATCAGTACCTATCAATCTAACATTTCTATCTACCCTACAATCAAAAAAAGTACCTGAATAATTGACCAATTTCATCCTTTTTTCAAATGCCACCTTTTGTTCATCGTTGTGCACAAGATCAAAAGATGCTGTATCCAATTCTTTGGGTACGTACCAATTCGCAAATTCAAAAGTGGTATCTTGCTTGAAGTAGATGGAAAATTGACCCCCTTCCGGACCCAGCCAAAAGCGTTCCTCACCTCCGTAAGGATTAATATGTTCCATTAGCTCACCAGAAGCTATTAAATCGTAATTGAGCCAACCAAAACTCTGCCCATTTAATCCATTGGCCATACTTGTCAGTACCCTTCCCTGAAGTGCCGGGGAAATGATAAGTTGTGCATTGTCTTCTTTGAGAACTATCAAATCATTATGATATTTTCCGAGAAAATCCATGTCATAGGCGAATGTACCTTTGGTCAATTCTTTCTCACCCTCCTTATTCGCATTACTTGGTTTACAACTAAAACATAATGTTGAGATAAATACAAGAATCAAGAGATTCAATATATTTCCGGAGAAAGAAGTGACTTTTTCCTGCATTTTTATTCCTTGATTGGTTTTGGAAATCCAGCGTTAGGGTTGTTTGCAGGGACTACAAAGCGAAACGATTCCGCTTCATTGATTGTTTTACCTTTTCGGTTTTTATAGGTTCCCCTTCCCCTAAGTGTAAATTGCTTTATGGTAATCCCACCATTCAACAACTCAAGTTCTACCTGGCCTTCTTTTCCAATTTCAACAGTACCATATTGGTGGCCATTGGACCAAAAATAACTGCCTGGACGATTATTGAACTGTAAGGATTTGTCAATGGCAGAATATTGAAAAC
>CAZHJO010000562.1:0-2339 GCA_964532755.1 uncultured Maribacter sp.
TGCAATTCAATTGAAAAGAAGGAGGGATCAATTGACAAGCCTATCATTAAACAGAGTATTCCTGAGGGATATGATCCCGAAGCTAAACTACAGGAACTGGGATTGGAACTAAGCAGTCCATCAGCTCCAGTCGCCAATTATGTGAACGCTGTCCGTTCCGGAAATCTCATATTCATGGCCGGTAAGGGTCCCCGCATGGCAAATGGTGAAAATATTACTGGAAAATTGGGCTCGGATTTGTCGATAGAACAGGGATATGAAGCTGCAAGATTAACAGGGGTAAATCAATTATCAGTGCTTAAGGCAGCATTGGGTAATCTGAACAAAGTAAAGCGAATTGTAAAAGTAAAAGGAATGGTCAACGCAATCCCTGAATTTACCGACCACCCAAAAGTAGTTAATGGTTTTTCTGACCTTATGGTCGAGGTTTTTGGTGACCGGGGAAAGCATGCAAGGGCTGCCGTAGGGATGGGATCCTTACCTAGTAATATTGCTGTGGAAATTGAAATGATCGTCGAAGTATTTGAGGAATGACCGCTATAATGCTTGGCATTTGATGTTTATCTTAATTTTGCGAAACATTACCGTTGTGGTCTATATCAATGGAGAACGGCTTTAGGATTTTATCCGCAAGTATACTTAGGGTTCTTCTATTCAAGGCGGAATTTTCATTCAAATTTTGTTCTATGCCCCAGGAATTCCAGCGTTTGTCGATATTTACCAGTGTATATTCGGGATTTACCTTTTGCACTACTTCATTAAAGTATTTTAGCGTTAACCCCTTACCAGAGGCAGATAAGCTACCCAGATGTTCAAAATATGGTAGAAGTCCTTGTACAAATTCATATTCCGAGACAATTTGATTGGGGTAAAACCAGGTTTGGTTGGCCCATTTATAAGGCACGCCGTATCCTTTCAGAATCCCTGTAGCACCCATACGTTGTATAGCATCGAAAGCCGGATCACTGGGATCGACATCTGTGAATGGCATAAGATAAGCGCTACCCTGCAACAAGACCTCTTGTACATGTCGAATAGAGACTTCGGACGGTTTTTTGCGCTCAATAATAGCCTGGGCCGCCAATGCTCCGGCTGCTTGTCCAATGCCCATAACCACAGGCTGTAATCTTGTGGTGCCATTCGCTATATTAGATACGCTTATGTTCTTTTCCGCAACGATAAAATTCTCTGTTTTCTCAGGAATCAACGTACCGATCGGAATGTTATAACTTGGCACTTTGATATTGATGAATTCGATTTTTGGAGCATTGGGATTTTTATCATGATGATGGTCAATGGGGTAGTCACCAACCGCGATTCCCGTTCTATAGAGCTTATAATCATAAGGATTTTCCAAATGATCTACGGTTAAGAATACCTTGCCCTTGATCCTTCGAGCTTCCCGATTATAAGGAATCAAGGGAAAGCCATCTTTTGTAGGGAATTCTTGTGCTAATCGGAGATTTTTGAAACCAAGTTCGTTCTGAATGTAATAGATAAACCCTTTGGTAAAGTTCTTGGCTTCCTTTCGTTTTTTTTGGCGTTCCTCAAATGACAGTTCAGGCCAGTTGAGGTAAAAATCGTTTCCGCAGTTGGGCCAATTGATCATGTATTTATTATTGGGCAATCTACCATAATTTAGCATTTGTTCGCAGTTGGTCACAGCGCCGAACATCTCGCTGTCTTCCCTTTTACAGGAACATTCATATTTTTTTGAATCATAGTTAGGTGGTTTTTTCACTAATCCACGCTTCCCCTTTTTTGTACCTATATCCTCTAGAATAGCAACATATGTTATGTCTTGTACGATGTTGTTTGCTAGAATTGGTGCCTGGGTTTCTTTGGTATCACTTTTAGAATCCATTCCCAAACGAAAATCCGCACCTACAAGAGGCAATAGTTCCCCAGTTTCAGTTGCATCGATTAGAATCTTTGTTCGCGTAAAATAGTGTTTGGTATTCTGTTGATAATTCACCAACCAATTTTCACCCTCTTTGAGTACCTCTAAGTATGTGGCACTTAAGGCAATACTTAAATTCGGATGTTTAGCCATTTCCTGTAAAATCTCTTGGCCAACACTAGGCTCGAACAGTGTATGACTAACCCAGCCTGTTGCCAACTCTTTTGTCCCACCGTAATGATCTCGAAGCCTTTGCCTAAATTCACCCCATATTCCCGATGGTAATCCATGATTGCCATCTATAGCAGAAACCCCGGCAGAGGTTAGCATACCACCTAACCAGGGTGTTGCTTCAAGCAGTTGTACCTTTGCTCCCATCCTTGTCGCTTGTATGGCAGCAGAAGTCCCACCCGTGCCTCCACCTATAATAAGGATATCC
>CAZHJO010000563.1:0-2334 GCA_964532755.1 uncultured Maribacter sp.
TTCAAATGTTGTAATGAAAAAGAACTATGCGAAGTTTTAGGACAGAATTAGAGAATCCCATCGTTGAAAAGGATATAATTGAATTGGAGGCTAAAATCCGTCAGTTCAAAGAAGGTGATATCAATGAGGAAAAATTTCGAAGCCTCCGTTTGGCACGTGGCGTTTATGGGCAACGCCAATTTGGGGTCCAGATGATACGAATAAAATTACCATATGGTAAGGTAACGTCCAATCAGCTTAATCGAATCTGTGATGTATCTGATGAATATTCCACTGGAAGATTGCACATAACCACAAGACAGGACATTCAAATACATTACGTTGATTTGGACAGAACACCTGAATTATGGGCCCAATTAGAGAAAGATGAAGTAACACTTCGTGAAGCATGCGGTAATACGGTCCGTAATGTGACCGCAAGTGAGACGGCTGGTATAGATGTTGATGAACCTTTTGATGTTTCACCGTATGCCCATGCACTTTTTGAATATTTCTTGCGCAATCCCATTAGTCAGGACATGGGTAGAAAGTTCAAGGTTTCTTTTTCGGCAAGTGATGCAGATACAGGATTGTCGTATATGCACGATATAGGTTTTATCGCAAAAATCAAGAATGGAGAAAAAGGCTTTAAGGTAATGTTGGGCGGTGGGCTAGGCTCTCAGCCAAGACATGCCGACGTATTGCATTCTTTTTTGGCTAGCGATGGGATAATACCGTTGATGGAAGCCGTAGTACGCGTTTTTGATCGCTACGGAGAACGAAAAAGCAGGGCAAAAGCCAGACTGAAGTTTTTATTGAAAGACCTTGGGCTGGAAGGTTTCAGGCAATTATTGGAGGAAGAGACTAAAGCTGTTCCCTATAAAAGCTATCCAATCAAAGTAGATACCTATCCAATGGTAAAAATAGCGGAAACTACGATACCAGAGGTAGAAATTGGTAATCAAAAAGCATATGAACAATGGAAATCAACGAATATAGTTCCCCAAAAACAAAAGGGATTTGTAGCTGTTGGTATTAAAGTGCTATTAGGTGATTTTTATACGGAGAAAGCTCGATTATTGGCAAATCTGGTCGAAGAATATGCCGCTGGGGAAATACGTTTATCATTGCGCCAGAATATTCTCATTCCCTATGTGAAAAAAGAATTGATACCCTTCTTTTATGTGGAATTGGAAAAACTGGGATTTGCGAATGCTGGATATAACAAGGCTTTGGACATTACAGCATGTCCAGGAACTGATACCTGTAACCTTGGTATTGCAAGTAGTACTGGAATTGCAAGAGAGTTGGAAAGAGTGATAAAGGCAGAATACCCCCACTATATAAACAATCCAGATGTGGTTATTAAAATTAGTGGTTGCATGAATGCCTGTGGTCAGCATAATATGGCCAATATCGGATTTCAAGGTATGTCAATACGCACCAAAGAGAAGTTGGTTGCTCCCGCACTTCAAGTTTTATTGGGCGGTGGTAATATTGGAAATGGTAATGGAAAATTCGCTGATAAGGTAATTAAAGTTCCGAGTAGAAGAGGTCCAGAGGCTTTGCGTTTGATATTGAATGATTTTGATGCCAATGGCAATGGTGCCGATTATGCAACCTATTATGAAGCACAAGGAGAACCCTATTTCTATGAGCTTTTAAAGCCATTGGGATCATTGGATAATCTTAATCAAGATGATTTTATTGATTGGGGGTCCGAAGAAAGATACCAGAAAGCCATTGGAATCGGTGAATGCGCGGGTGTAGTCATAGATTTGATTGCCACTTTATTGTTTGAAAGTGATGAAAAAATTCAAAGTGCTGCATCAAGTTATCAGGAAGGAAAATGGGCAGCAAGTATTTATCATTCATATTCCTCAATGGTTAATTCTGCAAAAGCATTACTGACTGCGGAAAAAACGAAGACAAATACGCATGCAAGTATAATTAAGGACTTTGACGAAATCTTTGTTGCGTCAAATAGATTAAATCTTGGAATTGGGTTTTCAGATTTGGTTTTGCAAATCAATAAAAATGAACCCACATCAGCATTTGCTAAAAGCTATTTGGAAGATGCAAAAAAGTTTCTTGAAAGTGTTGATGCTTATAGAAAACTGGAATTGATAAATGTATAAACAACCTAAATTAACGGTAGTTGGGGCAGGCCCCGGCGATGTAGACCTGATTACCTTGAAAGGTATCAAGGCCTTGTCAAGTGCCAATGTGGTATTGTATGACGCCTTGGTCGATGTTGGGCTATTGCACTATGCGCCAAGTGCCGAACATATATTTGTTGGTAAAAGAAGGGGTTGTTATTCATACCAACAAGATCAAATTAACGAGTTAATTGTA
>CAZHJO010000564.1:0-2321 GCA_964532755.1 uncultured Maribacter sp.
ATGTGTATATGACACATTCCAAGTGCAGGTAAAACTTTCAGTTAATACCTGGTCTTGTTTCACACCATTTTCAGTAGAACTGACATCCTGCAAAGTTGCACCCAGTAGTAATTTTAATCCACTTGGAAAGACAACATCAATATTCGCACTGACACCTTGCGAGATGGATTTTCCATCTAAGTTGTCATAAATAATCTGATTGGGATCAGTGTCATAATCGGGCAATATAATGTTATTGAAATGGGTATAGAAGACAGAAGCATCCAAACCAATGAAAGTGCCGTTATCACTATAGATTTTCTTCAAGAAATTGAGGTTTAAGTTAAAAGAGCGTTCTGGTTTTAATTCTTCAGTAACGATGACATCCCTGGCACCCGTTAAAGAAGCATGTTCCTCTGTGAACAGGTTTACGACCCTAAAACCTGTTCCTGCGTTAAGGCGCAAAATGTCATTATCTGAAATCTTAAACCTATATGCACTTCTTGGGGTATAAATTGAACCATGTCTTTTATCGTAATCGTATCGAAGACCAAGCAGCAACGAATGTTTTTTGGCCAATTTTATTTCGTCTTGAACAAATAGGCTTGGAATCACAACTTCATCGGCATTAATGGTAGCCGTTGTGTTATCGTTATAATAATTATAACGAAGGGCACTACCAAGTAGAATATCATGTGATTTGAATGTCTTGTCCCAAGTAAATTGACCAAAACCTATGCGCTGATCGGCCCGATAAGGAATATCGCCATATACTGAATTTTGACTATGGTCATTATATGAAAATGAAAACAGTACTTTTTCTTTGATTGGAAGTTGATATTTACCTAAAACTTCCCATCTGCGGGTATAGATGCTTTCGCCATAGATTTCATTTCCCCCTCTAAATTCTGGTGTCCATTGCATTTCACCTCCCCACCTGTCTTCATAAAAATAACGACCGGCCAGTGAGAAAATCCGATTATTAGTTCGCTGAAAGTTCCATTTTTGAAAAAGGGAAATCCGATTTTGCAGGGTTAAATCTGTGAAATTGTCCCCGTTATTATCAATTGGGGTATCATAATTGAAATAATTAATGCCCAAAAGCATGTCGGCTTTTTTGCCCACGGTAATTTTGGCGCCAACGTCCAGGTTGTATTCTCCCCAATCAGATAAAAATCCATCAGCAAAAAAATCCGATGCTTCAGCTGTTCTCTTGGTAATGATATTGATAAGTCCGCCAACTGCTTCACTACCGTATAAGCTAGAAGCTGGTCCCTTGACAATTTCAATTTGCTCTATTAGTGAATTGGGAATTCCTGAAAGTCCATATACTGTTCCAAGACCACTTACAATAGGCATTCCATCTATCAATACTAAGGTGTACGGTCCTTCGAGACCATTAATATGTATGTCTCCTGTATTGCATACGTTGCAATTTATTTGCGGTCTAACCCCGTTAACATTTTGTAAGGCCTCAAAAATACTTGCCGTTGGATTCTTTTTTAAAAAAGTAGGACTATAAACCTCAACTGGGACAGGACTTTCTGATCGACTAACAGCTTTTAGAGTGCCGGTAACCACTGTTTCCTCCAATTGCTCTGAACTAGGTATTAGTTCAATGTTGATGACTTTTGATTCATAGGTGTCCAAAACCAATGGTTTGGAATACGGTTGATAGCCTATTACAGATACGTTGAGCCTATAGGAACCTGGTGTTATTTTTTGAATTCGATATGTTCCGTCTTCATTACTGGAGGTACCAAGGTTGATATCCGATAAAAAAATATTGGCATATGGTATGGGTATGCCTTTCTCTGTAACTACACCCTTGATTTGACCTGTTTGGGATTTTAATCCACTGAATGGGAACAACAATGTGCATAGGACAATAATGAGTAGTCGTTTCGAAACCATGTTTTTGGATTACAAAAATAAAATTTAGACAAATCTAAAAATATGTTTTTAGATATAAAAATGTATTTTTGTTTAAAAGCAAGAAAAATGACGCTTTCTGAAGAAGATTATATAAAGGCCATTTACCATTTAGGGAAGGGAAGAATAACCGCCGTTTCTACAAATGCAATAGCCGAGAAAATGGTGACCAAGCCATCCTCGGTTTCCGATATGGTTCGAAAACTCTCAGAAAAGGGCTTGGTCAATTATAAAAAGTACAAGGGAGTTTCTTTGACTGATTTAGGAACGAAAACCGCCCTTAACTTGGTTCGAAAGCATCGTTTATGGGAGGTTTTTTTAGTAGAAAAATTGCAATTTACCTGGGATGAGGTACATGAAGTGGCCGAGCAATTAGAACATATTAAAAGCGAAAAACTGATTGACCAATT
>CAZHJO010000565.1:0-2321 GCA_964532755.1 uncultured Maribacter sp.
TTTTACTTCGACCTGAAGTTGAAAAAGCTTACGGGTATTCGCACGCCGTGAAGATAGGAAATGACATTAAAATTTCTGGAGCAGTAAGTATGGATGATGAAGGTAATCCGACTGCAATTGGCGATTTAAGACAACAAATGAAAAACTGTTATGCCGATTTGGAAAAAATCCTTAAACATTATGGTTGTACATTTGATGATGTTGTGGTGGAAAATATTTTTACAACCAATATGCCATTGTTTCTTGAAAACGCTGCATATCGAAGTGAAATTTATACAGAACAATTTCCGACAGGTTCTTGGCTTGGTGTAAGTGAACTAGCAATTCCAGAATTTATGATTGAAATTGAACTGGAAGTACATACATCTGAATAATAGTAGGAACGCACAACTTGTACAACCGCAACTGACGGTGATATGAGATCGTTATACGTCATTTAAAAAACCCAAAAACCTATGAAATATTTCTTTTCCTTTAGTTTCTTAATTCTGTTGCTTTCTACCAATATGTATGCCCAAGAGGAAAGACAAACTGATATTAGTGACAATGCGGCTCTAATTGGTGAATGGGTTATTGACTTAAGACCAACTCCCAAATCTGAAGGATATTTTCAACCTTTTATAGTCGAATCAATCGAAGAAAATACTATTCAGGGAACTTTTTACGGGAGTAAGCTTGAAAGCTCTATTTTGAATGAGAATTGGGAGAAACTATATTTTGCATTTACAACGAGAGACCTAAGTAACGAATATTATCATTCTGGATATTTACTCGATGGAAAGTTATTTGGAATTACATATTGTCCGAATAGAAAATTCACTGCCCCTTGGACCGGATCAAAAAAATAAAAACGAACGTACATCATTGACTATAATTCAGCCTTGTTTATTTTTCCTTAAACGAATTATCTACCTTTAATCAGCTTGATTTCTTGGCTGGATATCCTAACGGATTTCACTTGCTGAAATCATAGTAGAACCATTGTAATGCATTTAGCGTATGCCAATGAAAGGAATATTTACAGTTCTATTATTAATTACCTCCCTGAGTTCATGCTCGCAATCGGATAAAATAATAGGGGAATACCTTCGTGAATTTGGAGATGAAAAACACCGTGTTGAACGCAAATTGAAATTGAATCAGGACGGAACATTTGCATTTCATTCCTATTCCAATATTAATGCCGGAATTCCTCAAATAGTGCATAAATATGGCAAAGGAACTTGGAGTGTTGACGATAAAGTTGTTTCATTTTTTACCGACAATGAAAAGGACATGGACATAAAAACACCTTGACTTTAGTGGTTCAAGAGCTCGATTTATAACAAAACCTTCACGTGACAAGACCGACCGAAAAATAAAAACAAGACTACAGTTTTTTAAATCGAGAATCTTCTGGATTGAACGACTGACAATTTTTAAAGATAAAAATGCTTTACAACAGTACCAATAGTATATTGCTGCACCTAGCTGTGGCAAGCAAGAAATTCCTAAGCGGAAATCCTTAACTTTAGGCAGTGGCATGGGTCTAGGCGGTAAAATCCAGTTTTCGAGTACGCCAACTCGCCCACCGCTCCACAGACGACGTCAACAAAGGGAATATAGCTGAACCGGGGTAGTTCCTAGCGAACACCATAATAAAAGGACATGAGCTGTGACAAAAAAATTGAGGAGAAGGCCAGAAGGAAAATATTTATATATCGGTTATGGCAACGTTAGATTGGAAGAGTACGCCAGTAAATTGATAATTGGAATTTAATCAAACCAAATAAGCTCAACTGAAGTGAAAGATCAATCATATTACTACCAGAAATTACTTTGGATAAAAAGAATTATCACCCTGGCCTTTGGTGTAATAATCTGGCATCTTCCTATTCCTTGGGATATTACCCCGGATGCTTGGCATTTATTTGCCATCTTTATCACGGCCATCATAGGCGTTTTACTTGAAGCCCTTTCTATTTTTACGGCATCCGTTATTGCCTTGGTAACTGTTGTCCTGTTTCGGGTCCTTACGCCAGAAAAAGCTTTTTCAGGTTTTTCTGAAAGTTTTATTCTCCTGATATTGGCCGCTTTTTTGGTAGCAAAAGGGGTCATTAAGTCTGGATTGGGAAGGCGGATTGCTTTTCTGCTCATTCGGCGGTTCGGTATGTCAACCTTAAATTTGGGGTATTGCCTTGTTGTTACAGATACCATCCTAGGACCTTCTATCCCTAGCAATACGGCCCGCTCGGGAATTATGTATCCTATAACCCATGCTTTGTCCTTGGACACTGGATCCCTGCCTACACCTGAAGGGAGAAATCGCACAGGAACTTATC
>CAZHJO010000566.1:0-2320 GCA_964532755.1 uncultured Maribacter sp.
AAGATTTTGACACCTTCATCGAAGAAGAAATGAAACTTCCTGAGAATGAGCGAATTCAAGTGTGTTCTGTGCTCACCCCTAACTTTTTGCATTTTCCGATGGCGCTGAAATTGTTGGAAAATGGTTTCCATGTTATTTGTGAAAAGCCAATGACCACATCTTTGGATGAAGCAAAGAAATTGGAAAAGGCACACAAAAAGGCCAAGACTGTATTTGCTTTGACACATACCTACACGGGCTACCCCATGGTACGTCAAATGCGCGAAATGATCAAGGCAGGTGCATTGGGGAAAATACATAAAGTAGATGCGGTTTATTATCAAGGATGGATCAACACTATCATCCATGACAAGAAAAAGCGTGCATCGGTTTGGAGATTAGACCCCAAAAAAGCGGGAATAAGCTCTTGTATCGGTGATATAGGTGTTCATGCATTCAACATGGTCGAATACACCACAGGTCTTAAGGTCAAATCAATTTTAAGTGATTTCAACTATTTGTATAAAGACAATAAGATGGATGTGGATGGTACCGTTCTCATAAGAATGGCTGAGCATGTGAAAGGTGTAATTCGTTCAAGTCAAGTAGCCACTGGTGAGGAAAACGGATTGGCCATTGCCATTTACGGTGAAAAGGCTGCATTTCGTTGGGAACAGGAAAATCCAAACTTTCTATATGTGTTGAGTGATACGAAACCGACCCAAGTTTACAAACCGGGGCATGCCTATAATTCCAAGCTTTCATTGGACGGGACTAAATTACCACCGGGCCATCCGGAGGGCATTTTTGATTCAATGGCCAATATCTATAAAGGCGCAGCGAAGGCAATTCGAGGTAGAAAATATAATGATGGGGAATTCCCGACCATGCTGGATGGTGTTCGGGGAATGAATTTCATTGAGGCCACAGTAGCATCGCATAAAGGTGGGAACGTCTGGGTGAAATTAGAATAAACTGTAAATTTGAATACGAAAAAAGACCCTGTTTTAGGGTCTTTTTTTGTTAAATGCCTTATTTCTATCAATGACCGTGATTATTTTCTATCAAATACTTTTTCGAATTCCTCGCATACGATAATCATACTTTCCCTAGGAACACGGTTAAAAGATGCCAGCTCTCTTTCGTAATATTCCCAGTGTGTTTTTTTCCAATATTCAAGGCTTTTATCCCCCTCACCTTCGAGTTCCGCATACGCTTCATCAATGCTGAAAAAAGGTTTGAATTTAACACCCGTAGTTCTCACGATACACTGGGCTTTTCCTTCCCAGTTGGTTACTACCTTAAAATCGCCAACCTTGGGCAAAGCCTCTTTGCGAAATTGTAAGCCTAAAAGCGAATGTGATGTGGTACGTTTTATTCCTTTTTTGACTAATTTGGCACATTCATTTGCATCTTTTTCATTGTCACAAAAATGAACTGTTTTAGGTGCCTCGGCAAAGGCATCCTCTAAGTGGTTGTCCAAATAATCGCCCCACATATTTCTGGCTGATGCGTTATCCATGATTATAGTATAATGTTAAATATTGTCTAGCGTAATAATGAAATCCTGACCAAACCTAGTTTATAAACGAAAAAGCCATGGGTTTAGTGCTTTATGATTTTATTCGGTCAAATCTCAAAATATAAAATATTTTTTATACAGTAAGCGATATTCATCATAAGTTTAAAAACCAAGTGGTGCTATTCTTTTAATTCTTATCTATTTCCTATCTTTATAAATTATGTTAAATGGAACAAAATAGGTGTTGAAATCAATAAATATAGGGTTTATTCTTAATAATCAAACCTTCGTTTTTTTTCGCTAATTATAAATCACAATAAAAAACAAAAAATGAAAACAATTAAGGGACCAGCAGTATTTTTAGCTCAGTTTGTAGATAGCAAAGCACCTTTCAATTCTTTGGACGGAATGTGCAAATGGGCCGCAGATTTGGGTTACAAAGGGATACAGATTCCTACATGGGAACATTTCTTGATTGATATTGACAAAGCTGCCGATAGTCAAACCTATTGTGATGAATTAAAGGGCAAGGTAAATTCATACGGACTTCAAATTACCGAGCTTTCCACCCATCTACAGGGTCAATTGGTTGCTGTTAATCCTGCATACGATTTGATGTTCGATAATTTTGCCCCGGACAGTGTAAAGAATAATCCAAAGGCAAGAACTGAATGGGCCGTTGATGTTGTAAAGAAAGCAGCAACCGCAAGTCGTAGATTGGGTATCAATGCACATGCAACATTTTCAGGAGCGCTTTTATGGCATACTTGGCACCCATGGCCCCAAAGACCTGCTGGTTTGGTTGAGATGGGTTTTGAG
>CAZHJO010000567.1:0-2319 GCA_964532755.1 uncultured Maribacter sp.
GTGCTAATGAAGCAGTAAAATCTGAATATCGATTGGATTTATCTTCATTGGCAAAAGCCAGGTCGAAATCATTTTTATACCCTAAGCTATCAATAGATAGACTGTCATAACTTAGTCGATGTGAGATAAGTCCGGCAAAATTGACAGTCTCGATACCCTCAAAACCCAAATGATTTCTATATATATCTTCACTTTGATCCCATAAATCTTCCGTGCCTTCGTTGACACCATATGGACCAAATTGCCCATTCCAAAAAGTATTCGAAACAAATGCTACATTTACCAAACTTAAAGGCCTTGCAGACTGCACATCAATTTCATTGTCTTCATAATTCGAATTTTTCACTCTTCCATCTCCATCAATTCCAAAACCTAATCCGCCATCTGCAATTCCTTGAAAATTGTTAGGTTTAAACCCAGCTTTGGGAACATGACAGCTTGCACAGGAATATGTACCCATGCTTTCTGGTTTAATGGCCTTATTGGCAAATCCTGTTTCAAAAAACAACTTCTTACCAAGCTCTATTTTTGAAACGGTCAATGGGTTTTTTACATCCTGTGGAATATCAGTTATTTCATTGGGAAGAATATAATATTCTGCAGTTCCATCTGGACTTTTTGCGGCAATGAGGTTTGTTAGTTTTTTGTCCAATGGTTGATAGTCTAATCTATCTTTTGTGCATTGAATAAAAAGTAATGTTAGAAATAAAATACCTGCAATTTGTCTCATTGAAGTAATTTTAAAATGTAGGTTAAGTTGGTTTGTTTGTGCTTAGTTTTCAAATTGAAACGATTTTTGAAGAGCTTAGCCATAGCTAAGTGATGAAACAATTGTGATAAGTTGAGAACTAATGACATGCCAAAAGAATTAACATTATATTTTAAAATCACTTCATTCATCTATAAGTTGTTGCATCAATGTTTTTTTAATAAGTATACGATCTCTATTGTATTCAATTATCCCAAGTTTTCGATATTCGTTGAGTACAGATGTTATTGTCTGCCTCGAAGAGCCAGTATATTGTCCAAGTAACAAGTGTGTGTAATTCTTTATCTCCAGTATTTCTTCATTTTGATCTATTGGAGACCCAATGTTAATGAGCATCCATGCAATCTTTTTGAAAGTTTCATATTCTCTAAAGACATAAAACCTTTCCCATAATTCCTTCTTGTAATTCGAAGCAGACAAAAATAATTCTACAAAAAACTCTCTATCTTCAATTAATTTAGTGTAAAATTCATCAATCCTGAATTTTTCATAAATCGCATATTTACTGGTCACCTCTGCTGAACTCTTTCGAGTCCTTTCTTTCGTAAACACTTCAAAATATCCGAAAAAACTACCCTCATGAATCATTTGAAAAGTAATATTATTCGATTTCACAGGGTGCGTCTTATATGTACGGACACTTCCCTCCACCAAAAAATATATCCAATGAGCCTGTTCAGATTCAAGATAGATATGCTTATTCCGTAATAAGAGATTTTTACCTTTGCTTTCCATTTTTACTTTGTAGTGGGCAAGAGCAGAGCCCCATAATATGGATCAATACTCTTGCCACTGCACACCCTATTTCGGTCTCTCATATTGACAGCATCCAGGAAGATTGCTATACACATCGTCCTTGGCTCTATGCGTATCACTATCATACCCTACTTCAGCTATCTTTTGCTTAATATCATCAAGCGATAAACTTTTAGTATCAAAAGAAACTTTCATCTCTCCACTTTCCATGTCCCATATGGCTTCAGAAACACCTTTTTCATTCTTCAGTGATCCCTCAATGGTTCTTTTGCACATTCCACAGTTTCCATAAACTGTAAAAGTTTCTGTTTTTATCTTGTTATCAGACTGTGTGGCTATAGTTTCTTGCCCATAAGTTGTAGATAACAAACCAAAACAGAGCATTACAGATAAAATGTACTTTGTCATATTATTAATTTTTAAACTTAATTTATTCAGATCTTTGAATACAACCATAGGATTATCAACAACCCAATGATGGCATACACGATCCATTCCAATATTTTGCTCAAAAAGGAAGGTTTATTTCCTTTATTACAGCAATTCTTCATTCCTGTCAATGGTTATGTCCACTGTGATCATCGCCACCATGGTCATGTCCACTATGATCTTCGGTCTTGTTTTTATCGTTCTTTTTGTAAGCCATTCCACAAACCGGACAATCTCCCGGCTTATCGCTTCCACTTCCTTTACAATGCATCGGGCAGATATAGTTAGAAGTATATTCCTTACCCTGTTTAGCCAATTCTTCTGTCTGTTCAGTTTTTGAATTATTGGACTTTTTACTTTCTCCA
>CAZHJO010000568.1:0-2314 GCA_964532755.1 uncultured Maribacter sp.
TGGAGTAGTGGTTGAATTTACTTTTAAGTTTACTACTTACGAGCCAACTGATCAAGGCTATACCACCGATTAATATATAATATCCCATCATAACTTTTCTGTTTTAACTTTTATAAAAATAATAAAGATCCCCGTCTTTTCGGGACTATGTATAAAACAAAAACCCCGCCAAATTCGGCGGGGCTTTAAAGGCTGACAAAATGTCTAAAATTGGCTATCCTACGATATTGACGATTTTACCGGGAACGACAATAATTTTCTTAGGTGTCCTTCCCTGCAATTGTTGTATTGTTTTTGCATGGGCCATTACAGCCGCCTCAATACCGTCCTTGTCCAAATCCAAAGACAATTCCAAAGTGAAACGCATTTTACCGTTAAATGAAATAGGGTATTCCTTACTACTTTCCACCAAGTGACTTGAATCGAACTCTGGGAAATGCGCAGTTGCAATCGATGCTGTATTCCCTAATTGTTCCCAAAGTTCCTCTGCAATGTGCGGGGCATAAGGGGAAACCAAGACAGCCAAAGGTTCTAGAATGGAACGACTCGTACATTTTTGGGCCGAAAGCTCATTTACACAGATCATAAAGGTGGAAACCGAAGTGTTGAAAGAGAAACTCTCAATATCCTCTTCAACCTTTTTAATGGTCTTGTGCAATGTTTTTAAGTTCTCCTTTGTGGGCACTGTATCATTGAACTTGGGGCCATTTTCATCAAAATACAAACGCCACAGTTTCTTTAAGAACGAATGTGTACCCGTTATGCCGGCAGTATTCCATGGTTTGGACTGCTCCAAGGGCCCTAGGAACATTTCGTACAATCGCAATGAATCTGCTCCGAATTCCTCACAAATACTATCTGGACTTACCACATTGTATTTTGATTTGGACATTTTTTCAACTTCTCGGCCAACAATATACTTACCATCTTCAAAAATGAATTCAGCATCTTTAAACTCTGGCTTCCAAATTTTAAAACCCTCAACATCCAATTCATCTGAAGCATTCACTAACGAAACATCCGCATGAATGGGTGTAACATTTTTATTTCCTATACGTCCTTTTGATATTACGTTTCCAGTAGTCTCTTCCCTAAAAATAAATGCGCTTGTCCCTGTAATCATCCCTTGGTTAATTAATTTTTTGGCATATTCGTCTTTGGGCACCAAGCCCTTGTCGAACATGAATTTTTGCCAAAAGCGGGAATACAACAAATGTCCTGTAGCATGTTCGCTGCCACCAATGTACAAATCAACATCCTGCCAATAGTTAATCGCGTTTTGTGAGAAGATCTCATCGTCATTCCCTGGATCCATATAGCGGTTGAAGTACTGGGAACTCCCAGCCCAACCCGGCATTGTATTCAATTCCAGCGGGAAGACATTTTTATGGTCTATTAACTGATTACTGACTACAGCTAATTGTTTAACGTCCCAGGCCCAAACAGTGGCATTCCCCAATGGTGGCTCCCCAGTTTCCGTAGGTAAGTATTTCTCAACTTCAGGCAATTCAATCGGTAAATGTTCTGCATCGATCATCTGCGGCATACTATCAACATAATAGACAGGGAAAGGTTCGCCCCAATAGCGTTGCCTACTAAAAACAGCGTCTCGTAAACGGTAATTGACTTTACCTTCTCCCTGACCCAATTGCTCTAATTCAAAAATGACCCTCTTTACGGCTTTCTTATACGATAGTCCGTTTAGGAAGTCGGAATTTGCAATTTTGGTTGTTTCCTTATCTGCAAATGCCCCCGACGAAATATCGACTCCTTCAAAAATATTCGGAATAGGTATATTAAAATGCTTCGCAAAATCATAATCGCGTTGATCCCCACAAGGAACAGACATAACTGCTCCCGTTCCATAACCGGCCAACACATAATCACCAATCCAAATCGGAATCGGTTCCTTGGTAAAAGGGTGTTCAGCATAAGCGCCGGTAAATGCTCCCGAAATCGACTTTACGTCAGCCATTCGATCACGTTCAGAACGTTTGGCAGTAGCTACAATATAGGCATCGACCTCAGCTTTTTGCACTGGTGTTGTTATTTTGGTTACCAATTCGTGTTCCGGGGCCAAGGTCATAAAACTAGCCCCAAAGATGGTATCGGGTCGTGTGGTGAATACGACTATTTGATGAGATTGCTTCGCTTCACCCGCAATGACTTTGAAAGTCACCGAGGCGCCTTCGGAACGACCAATCCAATTTGTTTGGGAATCCTTAAGGGGTTGAGGCCAATCTATCTTGTCCAATCCGTCTAACAAACGCTGTGCATAAGCCGTAATCCGCATGCTCCATTGTGTCATCTTTTT
>CAZHJO010000569.1:0-2304 GCA_964532755.1 uncultured Maribacter sp.
ACGTTAAATGTACTCATAATGTAGAATAATATATGCAAAATGAATAATAAAATATCATCCACAGGCAAAATTATACCCTCTTGTCCTCTTGATCTTTATCTTCCTCCCAGAATTTGTCCCACCTTTTTTTATTGGCGTCAATAAAGGTTTGAGTCATGCTTTCAATGGCAATGTAAAACCGGGGGGTCCAAATAGAACCCAGGGCCATGAGCAAAAGGAAGAAAAAGGAAGGATATTCGCCTGTGTGCCAATGAATGCCTTCGATGGTAACGATGACTAAAAATGTGGTCAGGACTACATAGGCCACCATTTTGCGATAGGAAACCCGTGGTTTATCCCTATAGTAGTTCCAGGCATATTTTACGCCTACACCTGTTAATGCGATAGCGATAGGTACCCAGACCTTTGCCTCAAGAAACTCATAAAACTTACTCATTACTTTCTATTATAGTGATTCAAATTCTCTCCACACGAAAAAATTGTCATCTCACTTGGCTCTTGCGATAATATCTGTAACCCTCTACTACTATAACTGAGACAGTCCCCAACCATTCAAGGGGCGTTGCATAGTATGGGGTGACGAATCGGTCAATTAAGAACATAATCGACAACCACATAAACATGTTGGTAAATAAGCCTGGCTTCTCTCTAAGGTAATCATGCAAAGCATTGAATACCATAAAGAAGGCAAAACCAAAATACCATACATTGTCCGCCGTAGTTGTTCCATCATCTTTCAATTCCGTCCAGCTCTCAGGAAATGGGAAATAGCTGTATAGTAATCCGAGAACTACTAATATTGCCAACTTTCCCCACTTAACAAAGGCTATGGCCTTGCGCCTAATGCGGTTCATTCCTTGCTACGGTCTACGCTTTGGAGTGGAACAGCAAATAATTGCTGGATTGTTAAAAGTTGTTTCAATTTCAAATTCTGCGGGGTTAGTTGCTTCTACCTTAACCTCAATTGTTGTCTGATCATTACTGTCAGTTGTTGTGGTTATTGTAAAGGTCTGCTCGCCCTCTACGAAACTTACTTGTGCCATTACTCTTGCTTTAAACTATCGTCGGCAATATCGCCGGGCTCAATGATAACATTTTCCTCACTTTCCTCAAAAGATTCGTCTATAATCGGCGCAACCTCTTTAGGTGCGAAAAGTTCAATAGGCTCGGTTGTTTCACCTGAATAACGATATCCGAAATAAGCAGTCAATGCACTTGCAATTGCAATTAAAGCCCATACCCAAGACTTTCGCGCCTTTACTCCTTCTCCTCTGTTTCCTACGTCAAGGTCGCCTTCTGAATTGCTAATATCACCCACCTCGATATCCATAGTTTCGCTGTCGATCTCTGAATTTTTAAATTCATTACCAATCTTAGCCTTTCCTTTTTCGTTATCTAAATTACCTATTTTAATAGCCATATCTTTATTTCTTGTCCCCTACGTGGAGGTTTCCAGATTTGTTGTCCAGAGTTTCAATATTGGTATCTGCATTGACATTTATAACAGAATTGCTTTTTAATTCGGTCATAGCCCTCTCCCAGGTTTTAACTCCGGAGAAAACTTCTGAAAGCTTTTGAGTCAAATCTTTTATTTCTTGGTCATGAACAACATCTTTCTTTTTCAATTCATCAATCTCATTTAGAATTGAGCCTTTTAGTTCTTCTAGCCTTGCGTTTAAATCAGCGCCCGTCTCAATATATTTATTGATGGCTGATTGTAGTGGTTGAATCATCTGTTGCATCATTTGCATTAACTGAAGTGGGTCCATTTGATATGTTCATTTTCTTCAAGTCCACGACTCAATCTTCTATAATTTTTCCGAAATCATCTTTAAAGATTATTCTCAATACTCCAAAGATGAAATTCTCCCGTTGACTTCTAGGTATCATTCGCTCTCCCTCTAATGCTGGATCTTCGCGCACAAAAACCACACCTAGTTCAACGTCTACATAACTGCCATCTTTCTTTTTCAATTGAAATCCTTGGCCATGAGAACGCATTACCATGTCTTTGCCAGCCTTAAATGCCTCTTTGAAATATTTATTCATATGGATTTTAACGGTTTCCTCTCTCACCATCAAATCAACTGCTTTCATCCCCTCTAGTTCTAATGCTGTAAAACCTGTCTTTTTACATATAATGGAGTTGACTTTTACTATATCCGGGCTACCGTCGTCGGGTAGAACTGTCCATATTTCACCAATCAGATCTTTGCGGGTTTTTTCACCCATCAATTGACGATCTAAAATAGCGTTGACCTTCGTTTTATCCATAAATACATCCATATTCTTTATTTAACTTCC
>CAZHJO010000570.1:0-2294 GCA_964532755.1 uncultured Maribacter sp.
GGGCTTTGCGCTTTAAGTGGTCCCACCTGGGCTCGAACCAGGGACCCCCTGATTATGAGTCAGGTGCTCTAACCAACTGAGCTATAGGACCGGTTATTCAATATTTACTTTTTAACCACTGCTTGCCATATCCGCTTTTAAGATATTTTTCCCTTTCTCTTGCAGTAGCTCTTTCAGGATATTCCTCCACATGAACCATTTCCCATGGACGATAACCTTTAGTACTCTTTGTTCTTCCTGCATTGTGTGATTTCAATCGTTTTGCAGTATCGGAGGAAAGGCCAACATATAGCCTGTTATCAACTTGACTCCGTAGAACATACACATAAATCATTATTTCAAAAATCTTCTTGGTGCTCCCTGCCTGCCGTTACCGCCAGGTAGGCAGGTAACCAGCTGAGCTATAGGACCTAAAATTTCGCATCATTTTCGCTATCTGGTTAATAGCGCGATTCGCAATAAAAGAGGGCAAATTTAAGTAATAACCCCAACTACACAAAATATTGTGCTTCCATTTATGTGAAAAATTTCGAATCCGTTTTAAGGTCTTTCGTCGCTACTGCCGTTATATACTATTATCTCAAAACCATTGATTTTGATAGTTATACATTCGGTTACCTAAATTTACATTTTATTCTCCGTATTTTTGCCCAATGGAAACACAGCGACAAAAAAAGATTGGGGGCGTAATTCAGAAGGATATCGTTGATATATTACAAAGAGCGGCCATTGATGGCGGCTTAACGGGAATCTTGATCTCTGTGACCAAAGTAACCGTTACTACAGATCTCTCCATTGCCAAGGTTTATCTCAGTATTTTTCCAAATAAGGATGCCCAGGAATTGATGGAAGGCATAAAATCCAACCAACCCTTGATCAAACACGAATTGTCGCAGCGCACCAAGCACCAGTTGCGTAGAGTGCCCGAACTTTTGTTCTTTTTGGACGATTCCTTGGACTATATAGAGAATATTGAAGAGTCCTTAAAGGGCAAAGAAAACCCTATTGAGAATAGGGACCTACTTGAAAAAAGAAAGAAATCCTAACCATTGAATTTTCCGCTTTACATAGCACAGCGATACCTTCGTTCAAAAAGCAGCCAAAATGCGGTGAACATCATTAATTTTATCACCTTTCTGGTCATTGTCATTGGTTCAGCTTCCTTGTTTATCGTCTTATCTGGTTTCGCCGGCTTAAAGACATTTAGCCTATCGTATACCAACATCTTTGACCCAGACATAAAAGCCACCCCCGTTACCGGGAAGGTCTTTAGTATTTCAAAAGAGCAGGAAAAACAGCTGGATGCCATTGATGGTATTGCTTCATTTTCTAAGGAATTGGAGGAAAAAGTGTCTTTCGCACATAAAGGAAAGAACCATTTTGCCTTTATCAAAGGGGTTGATGCCGCGTATAATGCAACTACTGAGATTGATAGTGCCATTATTTATGGTACTTGGTATTATTCGCAACAAGAAGGGGTGGCGGGGATCGGCCTGACCAATAAATTGGGTTTGACCATTAACCAGCCTAGGAACCCGTTGGTGGTAATCGCACCAAAACCGGGGAAAGGTTCAATTTCACAATCAAAACCGTATAATCAGATACCATTGGTAATTAGTGGCATATATTCTGTGGAAGAGACATTGGATAATAAATATGTCTTTACAGATTTAAAATTGGTCCAGGCGCTGTTGGAGAAAGACAGTACACAGATCTCTGGAATCAATTTTAAAATTAACCCTGGTATAGATGAGATAGGAGTAAGGGATAGGATTACCAAAATATTCGATAATACAATTGTTCTGAAAAACAGGGAAGAACAGAACAGTACGCTATACAGGATGCTCAATACCGAAAATTTGGCGACCTATCTTATTTTTACATTGGTATTGATCATTGCCCTGTTCAATGTTGTTGGAGCCATAATTATGATGATCTTGGACAAACAACAAAACTCCAAAACGCTTTACAGTTTGGGCTCTACAATCAAGGACTTAAGAAGAATCTATTTTGTGCAAGGTGTTATAGTCACCACGGCAGGAGGAGCCATAGGGGTTTTACTGGCATCACTTTTAATATGGTCACAGCTGGTTTTTGGTTGGTTGAAAATTACCCCCTCTCTGGCCTACCCTGTTGAATATCAAATGATCAATATTGTAATTGTGCTAGCCACCATCGTTGTTTTGGGGATTATAGCTTCTAAGATTGCGAGCAGTAGAATTACAAAGAAGTTGATTGCGACCTAAGAGTGGAGGAAGACGTGATCACCAAACTTTTCCAAAACTTCGTCGAAA
>CAZHJO010000571.1:0-2289 GCA_964532755.1 uncultured Maribacter sp.
AGGATTAAAACAAAAAGTGATAGAAGGAGCGAAATCAGTAAAAAGCAAACAGTAAGAGTTGCAACTTGGAAGCTAGCAGTACAAGATGTAAGCTTTCATGGTATCCGGTTTCGAGTAATTCCACAACAATAACTTTTGAGATCAAAAGCAATCCCCAATAAATGGATAAACGTATAAACCTATAATGAACCCTCTTCTACAACCCTTTAATACCGCACCATTTTCCAAAATCGAGAATGAGCACTTTAAACCCGCTTTTCTCAAAGCTATCGAGGATGCCAGGGCAGAGATTGATGCTATTACGAATAATCCCTTGGAAGCATCGTTTGAAAACACCGTAGAGGCCTTGGATTTTTCAGGACAACAATTAGACCGGATTTCTAGTGTTTTTTTTAATTTGAATTCTGCGGAGACCAATGAGGAAATGCAGAAAATTGCCCAAGTGGTTTCTCCGTTACTATCAGAATTCAGTAATGATATAAGGTTGAATACGGCACTTTTCAACAGAATAAAAGCAGTTAATGAACAAAAAGACCAACTTGACTTAACCGTAGAGCAAGGTACTCTGTTAGATAAAAAATATAAAAGTTTCAGTAGAAACGGGGCAAATTTGAGCGAAGTAAAAAAGAAGCGCTTGCGAGAGATTGATACCGAACTTTCTAAACTAAAATTAAAGTTTGGTGAAAACGTTTTGGCCGAGACCAATACCTATGAAATGCACCTTACCGATGAAAATCAGTTGGAAGGTTTGCCAGAGCTTGAAAAGGAGGCCGCAGCCCAACTGGCAAAATCAAAGAAAAAAGAAGGATGGATGGTTACTTTGGATTACCCAAGCTACATACCGTTCATGAAATACGCCAAGAACAGAGCACTTCGCAAAAAGCTTTCTTTGGCCTTTGGCAGTAAGGGTTTTCATAATGACGACCTGGATAATCAGGAAATCGTGCTTAAGATTGCCAATCTACGTCATGAAAGAGCGGTTCTTTTGGGGTATAAAACCCATGCCCATTTTGTCCTGGAAGAGCGAATGGCCGAGACTCCTGAAAAAGTTCATGAATTCTTGAACGAGCTTTTGGATAAGGCCAAACCAGCGGCTGAGCGAGAATTTAAACAATTGGAGGATTTTGCAAAGGAATTAGACGGAATCGACCAATTGCAAAAATGGGATGGTGCTTACTATTCCGAAAAACTAAAACAAAAGCTATTCAATATTGATGATGAAAAGTTGAAACCTTATTTTGAATTAGAGCAGGTAATCTCTGGCGTTTTTAAAGTTGCCAAAAAATTGTTCGACCTCAAATTCGAAGAAGTCTTTGATATTGATACCTATCATGATGAAGTAAAAACCTATAAGGTAATAGATGTCGGTGGCAACCTTATTTCACTATTCTACGCCGATTTCCATCCCAGGCCAGGTAAACGAGGTGGAGCATGGATGACCTCTTACAAACCGCAATACATTAAAAATGGTGAGAATGTGCGTCCTCACATCTCGAATGTCTGCAATTTTACACGTTCCACACCAAGTAAACCGTCTTTACTGACATTCAATGAGGTTACCACCTTATTCCACGAATTCGGTCACGGTTTGCATGGTATGTTGGCGAATACAACCTACCCTAGCCTATCGGGTACTTCAGTGTATTGGGATTTTGTGGAGTTACCTAGTCAGGTAATGGAGAATTGGTGTTATGAAAAAGAAGCACTGGAACTATTTGCAATGCATTATGAAACTGGCGAAATCATTCCGATGGATTTGGTACAGAAAATAAAAGAATCCGCTACTTTTCAAGAAGGTATGGCCACCCTACGTCAAATTAGCTTTGGACTCTTGGATATGTCGTGGCATGGGGCCGATCCTTCAAAAATAACCAATGTCAAAGACCACGAGACAATGGCCTTCGAAGAAACCACATTATATCCGAAGACTTCAGAAACTTGTATGAGTACAGCGTTTTCGCATATTTTTCAAGGAGGATATTCCGCTGGTTATTACAGTTATAAATGGGCCGAAGTCCTTGATGCCGATGCTTTTGCCTATTTTAAGGAAAAAGGGATTTTCAACAAAGATATCGCCTCGAAATTCAAGGATTACATTCTTTCTAAGGGAGGTACGGATAAGCCAATGGTTTTGTATAAACGCTTTCGAGGGGCCGAACCTAAAGTCGAGGCTTTATTAGAACGGGCTGGCTTACTTAAAAAGTAATTTATTTGTTCTTTTCTTCCCAAGCAATATCCCCCCCCGTTAGGTTATACACATCTTTATATCCCAATGAATCCAAATACTTG
>CAZHJO010000572.1:0-2287 GCA_964532755.1 uncultured Maribacter sp.
GTAAGTACAAAGAAGACCATTATGGTACCATGAATGGTAACCAATGCCAAATACATATCCGCATCCATAACACCATTGGGTGCCCAGTCTCCCAATAAAGCCTCGAAAAGTGGAAATGATTCTCCCGGCCATGCCAGTTGCATTCTGAACATCAAGGACATTGCGATACCAATGGTACCCATTATCAAACCAGTTATCAAATACTGCTTTGAAATCATCTTATGATCTTGACTAAAAATGTATTTGGTCACAAAAGTCTCCTTGTGATGATGCCCGTGATCATCCGCGTGGTCTTCTATATGTGCATGTGCTGTGGCCGACATAAATCTTTGTTTTTGTTTTTTTAATACACTTAATTATTGAATTGATGCCATTGTTTGGGCAAAGGTCTGCTGTTCTGCAAGCCAGTTGTTGTAATCCTCTTCTTCTTCTACGATAATCTTCATTTGCATATTGTAATGGGATTTTCCACATATTTTATTGCAAAGAAGTATATAGTCAAACTCCCAAGGATCAGAATTTTCCTGACCAGCTGCGGCCCTTTCTGCGCGTATTGCGTTCGTTCTTTTCACCTTGTCAACTACATCGGGCTTTGTTCTCATTTCAGCTGTTGTTATGGTCGGAGTAAATGAAAATTGGGTTGTCATCCCCGGTACACAGTTCATTTGCGCTCTAAAATGGGGCATATATGCAGAATGCAATACGTCCTGGGAACGCATTTTAAAATTTACCTTTCTTCCTACTGGTAAGTGTAATTCCTTTACAATTATATCATCCTTGGCATAAGAGTCCGATTCGTCAATTCCTAAAATATTGGCCTTATCAATATCTATCATTCTCACATTGGCGCCACCCAACACATTATCATCACCAGCATACCTTGCAGTCCAGTTGAATTGTTGGGCATAAAGCTCAACAATCAACGGATCATCCTCCTCGTTGATATCCATAATATTAGTCCAGCTATATAATCCCCATAGGATCAATCCCGCCAAAACGATTACAGGAATAATGGTCCAAATAAATTCCAACCGATCATTGTCGGCAAAATAAAGTGCTTTTTTTCCTTGTTCACCCCTATATTTAAAACCGAAATAGTGTAATAAAACCTGTGTAATCGCTTGAACAATAAATATGATAATAAAGGAAACCAACATTAAATAATCGTATTCCCCGCCATGTGCAGATGCCGCTTCCGGCAATAATACTTTGCTATATTTCCAGAAACTGAAAATGGTAATTGCGTAAATAAAAATTAAAAACACCATCAATAAATACCCGTTGTATTTATTATCCCTATCATTTGCTATCTGAGAGTCCAAAGCTTTAATTTGAGACAACTCAAAAATCTTGGTCATTTGCCAAATCGCAATTGCCACTAGAACCAAAACAGCTAAAATCAATAATGTAGTCATTGTATTATTTGATATTATACTTAATTTTTAACCTAATTAATAAGGGAATCATTTGCTCTTTTCCTCAAACGATTTTCGCTTAATTTAGGAGGGGTGTTTTTGTTAACGGGCTGAATATACAGAAAATATACAATCCTGCAAAAAACAACTATTAAGTTGTTTTAACAACCCGCCTACGATCAATAATGGAAATATTTACTCTCTTCAATAAACGGATTTCGTTTAGGCTGAAGAGGTGCTTTTGTCAATGCCCTGAATACCCAGAAAATGAACAAGCCGGCAAAGAAAAGGATAGCCCCGATTTCAGGAATACCTATTGACCATTTATCACCCACGGTTGCGGGCATAATCATATTGAAAATGTCTAAATAATGACCTGCCAAAATGATGATTCCTGTAAATATTACAAACCAATTAATCCTTTTATAATCACTATTCATCAACAATAGAATGGGTAATACAAAGTTCATGACCACCATTCCGAAGAAAGGAAGTTTGAAGTCCTCAAAACGAGTCACAAAATAGGTAACTTCTTCCGGTATGTTCGAATACCATATAAGCATGAATTGAGAAAACCACAGATATGTCCAAAAAATACTGATACCAAACATGAATTTTGCCAAGTCATGAATGTGACTATCATTAACCTCTGGCAAATAATCCTTGGACTTCAAGTAAATCGTAACCATGGCTATAACTGTAATACCAGAAACGAACATACTTGCAAAAACATACCATCCGAACAACGTACTGAACCAATGCGGGTCAACGCTCATGATCCAATCCCAAGACATCATTGATTCCGATATCAAATAAAACACCAAAAAGGCCGCAGAAATTTTAAAATTCAATTTAAAATTAGAATTGTCATC
>CAZHJO010000573.1:0-2285 GCA_964532755.1 uncultured Maribacter sp.
GAAGCCAAGCGACAAGTTTTTAGAGTATGCGCAAATGACCGGCTTTTTTATTTTGATTGCCCTTTTGCTATTTGCAAACGGCAATGATCTCTATAAATGGTTATTTAAATAGGAAACATTTTTTTATTGGGGCAATCAAAAAAACGATTATATTTGCAGCCGCTAAATCCTTAATTTAGCAACAATATTCCTCCTTAGCTCAGTTGGTTAGAGCATCTGACTGTTAATCAGAGGGTCCTTGGTTCGAGTCCAAGAGGGGGAGCAGAGCTACGCGAAGCCATCCACGAATGTGGGTGGCTTTTTTCATGAGAAAAGTTGAGCGAGAAGTTTATGCCGTACCCCAATAGTTATCGGAGTGTGGCACCTACAAGAGAGAATGCTAAAATGAAATAATGCCAGCCATTCGGTTGGCATTTCTTGTTCAAAGGAATTAGGGTCAATTTAATTCTGAAGGCTACGTTTCATCATTTTTTGTACGGTATGAGGATTAGCCCCCTTGCATAACCTTGGTAGTAATAGATCTTAAGCAAGCAAGGTGGGATCCATGTCTTGTTCAAACTAGGAAATGCAGTAGTTCATAGGAACTCTTCCTAGAAGCCATGGAGAAATGAGGTACTTTTTTTATCTTTAAAGAATCGACCTTCTTAAAGCATGCAATTACTTGGACGTTTCTTATTGTTCTTAATCCTTCCCTTCTGTCACCTTGCCTATGGACAGACGTTTCAATATGCGTACTATGAAGGAGATACTGTGCCTTTCAAAGAGGTGAATCAAGTAATCCAGGATGATAATGGTTATGTTTGGTTGGCCACCGAGCAAGGACTGTTTCGATTTGATGGGAAAACCTTTGAAGACTACAATATTGCTTTACGAAGCAAAAGTATACGCGCATTTGTTCAGTGGGATGTTGGCACCATTCTTTTTGCGAATGATACGGGGATCCATCGCATTAGTTATGTTGATGGAAAACCCGTGGTGAGTGATTTTATCAAAACACAGGAAGGGCAATATCCCACCATACTCTTTAAGGACTCTAAAGATAGATTATGGTTTGGTCAGATGGACAGCTCTATACAGATGTTTGAAAACAACAAAGGCGTAGGCAAGGTCTATAGTCTAGGTAAAAAGAGAAAAACGACGCACATCTATTTTGGAGAAGACTTATTTGGTACTATTTGGTCATTGGTTCCAGAGCAAGGAATTTACTATTTCGATGAAGCCGCAAATGAATTCAAGATTTTTGAAGACCACAGAGAGGCAACTCATTTTTTAGTGAGGGATGATGTGCTGTGGTTGGCCGGGGAGCACATTAAAAAAATAACCATTGACAAACAAAAAAAGGTCAAAAGGAGGAATACGTATGCAACGGATAAGAAGTTCAAGTATATTGCCAAATCCAATTCTGAATTATTGTTTTTAGCTACCGAGACCCAAATCTACTCTTTGAATACTGATGACAAGAAGGTCAAGATGAAAAGGGTTTTTGGCTCAAGCGATCCGCATAGGGTTGAAGAACTGCCTTACGAATCGATAAATCATTTGGAGTTTACCTTGAACGAGATGAACTTGAATGATGTTATTTGGGTTAGTCATAAGAATGGCTTGTGTTTATTATGGTCAACCTTTTTTCAGAATGTCCCGGGTTTGGGTCATAATAACGTTTTGGCCCTGAATACCACAAGCAGCGGTGAAATTTTAGTTTCACACGGGCCTGTTCATGATATACTTAATCAAGGTACCTCGATTAGCTTTAGGAAAGAGAATGATGTCAATAATATTACAGGTCTTGCCTCTAACAAAGGGGATTATTGGTATGGGTCTGCGACTGGCATTGTCTACCACTACCGTAAAGGCCGCATTATAAAGACTACAGACCTGTCTGAAAGGGGAAGTACCATTTTCTTTATGTCTGTGGACCAAAAGGGGGATGTTTGGTTCTGCCAGGCCCCTACTGATAAACCCTTGGTTGGTGTAGCCAAGATAAATGCTAAGGGAGAGATTATATCCTATGGAAGGGAAAAGGGCTTCGACAGCCGTGTTCTGGTCATTAGAGAGGGAGGGCGAAACGAACTTTATGCAGCAGGCATTGGGACCTCTTCGTATCTATATAAATACAATGAAGCAGCGGATTTCTTCGAGAACAAGAGCATGCCATTACCCTTCAAAGTAAGTGTTAACTTCGAAGTGCATGATATTGCTGTTGATGATAAAGGTATTGTATGGATGGCCTCAACCGATGGACTTTTAAAATACGATACCGAAACAGTCAGAAAAGTGGATCTTGG
>CAZHJO010000574.1:0-2268 GCA_964532755.1 uncultured Maribacter sp.
TCGTTTTCGGTTAGTTGAATCATTTTTTCAATAGGTTATCTATGTGTTCGACTGCTATTTTTAAACGCGTTTTTTTATCCCCTTCTAAAATAATGAAATTCCTATTGTTTTTTTCTAGGGTATCCTTGAAATATCGGAACATGCGTTCTCGCTCCTTGGGTTTATCCCTTAAATCATCTGCTTCCCAAGGTATATCAATATAGGTTAAGAAATATAGGTCATACTGATTTTGTAAGGCATATTTTTCTAATATAGGGTCACAATAACCAAGATAATAGGCCTCGGAATATACTTTTGTCTCTAATAAATCAGTATCACAAATAAGCAAATCGGTAGCCTTTGTGGCCAATTCATTCTCTAAACGCATTTGCCCTTCAGCAATAGGCAACAAATCTTTTGGTTCACAGGTTTTTCGTTCGTTGTTCCATTTATCCTGAAGATATTCCCTGGCATACTCTGGCACCCAAACTGTATTATAGTATCTCGCCAATTGTTCTGAGAGGGTGGTCTTCCCCGTAGATTCTGGACCAAAGATTACTACTTTAATTAGGTCTGAAGGTTGTTGTTTAAACTTTTCTTCCATGCGATATAGGCTTGAACGGCCAAGATTGTAAATATAATATATTGTAGGGATAGCATACCCCATCCACGATATGCATACAGCGGTATAGTAATTAAATCGGCTATTATCCAAAGGGTCCAGTTCTCTAATTTTTTGAGCGCCATATACCACATTGCTGTAAAAAATATACCTGAAGTGAAAATATCGATGTAATTCGAAGGTTCAATTTCGTATCCAAAACCTTTGTAAACGCCATAGTTTATAACCATAGTGGCCAAAAAAAGTCCAATACCCACTATTTTTTCCTTGGAAGTAGTTCTTGAAATCCGAACGACTTTTTTATTATCCTTTTTTCTTGACCAATTCCACCAACCATATATACTCATTGCCGACCAATAAAAATTCATCATCATATCACCCAGTAATCCATCCCGTAAAAAGAGATAAACAGTAATTAAAGTGGCAATAAGACCAGTGGGGTAAACCAATATATTCTCCTTTTTCGCATACCAAACGCTCATAATACCTGTGACCAGGACAATGGCCTCGAGAACTATTATAAAAGTTTCCTTTCCTTGATATGAATTCAGAAAAAAATCAAAAATGTGGTTCATAACCGCTGCGATCAGATTTTATGATTTTCATATACAGCAAGCCTTGATCCATAAGTTCAAACGCTGCCTTGATCTCACTGTTCAACACTAGCATAACCTCATCATATGACCCATAAACCTGCGTGCTTAAAGGATTTTCTATAATAGTTAAGCCCGATGCTCTTAATCTCATAATGAAGTTGATGATATGCTCTTCAAAATCATTTTGAAGCGGGGAAAAAGTAAGTTCAACCGAGATTTTCATGCTTTGACTATTTTAGAACTGATTTTTAATTGCATATACACAGGTAAATCCTTCAAACTCCAAATACTTTAGGTCGTAAAAAGAGGTATCACCTTCATGTATAATCTGTCCTTCGATTTGGTCATCCGTAAATTCAAAATCCTTGATATAGATATGCTTGAAAAAGCTAAGTCCCAATGTAGCATATATCTTATATAGTGATTCTTTGCAGCCCCAAACTATTGTGTATTTACGCACCAAATCATTGATATCCTTTATATGACCGTAGGCTTCAACCGGAGTGAATTTATGTGCAATTCGCGTAATGATCTTTCTTTGCATTTCAATATCAATGCCTACTTCGTCCTTATCACTGATGATTATCCCCGTAAAGTGATGCGAATGGGTAATACTAATAAACTTACCGTCATGCAGATGCGGTTTGCCGGCATTGTCATAGAACAAATCCTTATCCTCATAACCAGCCTCGGCCATTAAATGTCGAATACTTAAAAATCCCCTGCGGTGCATTTCCGACTTCATGCCGTCCAATCGGTTTTGACAATGGGTTGTCAGCACTATTCCCTGCGCAAGCTCATTTTCAGACTCTTCAATCTTCCAAATATAAATCGTAATAGTCGGGTTTTCTCGTATTTTATCGTAAAGTGGCATGGTGTTATTCGGAATATTAATAACTTTGAAACTTCTTTAAAAAGAAGAGTTATTCTCGATAGCGAATGTAAAAAGAAAAAAGGATATGTCTACTAAAACTGTATCATATGTACCTTATAAGGTAAAAGATATTTCCCTAGCCGATTGGGGAAGAAAAGAGATTGAATTGGCCGAAGCGGAAATGCCAGGACTAATGT
>CAZHJO010000575.1:0-2268 GCA_964532755.1 uncultured Maribacter sp.
ATGGAAGATAAAAATCATGACTATGGTGAGGCCTGGCGCGATATGCGTGTAAGTTCCTTGACCGATTTGATCCTGCAAAAATTGCTACGTGTTAAACAAATTGAGGATAATCAGGGAAAGACCTTGGTCAGTGAAGGTATTGATGCCAATTATCAGGATATGGTAAATTATGCTGTTTTTGCATTGATCCACATTAATGCAAGTACCAATCCGCAAAATCCAAATACGAAGTAATTGGGTTTAAATAAGACATATGATTTGGAAGAGCGGACTTTTGAGTTTGCGAGTAACTGTAGTGGGTTGGTGAACTGTTCAAATTTTGGAATTTTAAAGTAAAATGAAATATCTAGTCGCTTTTTCAAGAATATTCGTTGGGGTATTATTTATAATCAGTGGTTTTATCAAGCTCAATGATCCGGTAGGTTTTTCATTTAAGTTAGAGGAATATTTTAGCCAAGGGGTTCTCGACCTCCCTTTTTTAATGCCCTATGCATTGGCTATTTCGCTTTTCGTAGTAATCTTCGAAGTGCTATTGGGGGTTATGTTATTAATTGGTTTTAGGGCAAAGTTCACACTATGGAGCCTTCTCCTTATGATCGTGTTCTTTACCTTTTTAACCTTCTATTCAGCTTACTTCAACAAGGTTACCGATTGTGGCTGTTTTGGGGATGCCGTTAAGTTAACACCTTGGGAATCGTTCACAAAGGATCTGGTTTTACTAGTGTTCATAGTTATATTATTCATCGGTAGGAAATATGTAAAACCCATTTTCGGTTCAAATACAAAGCGGGTTATTACCGGAATATCCTTGGTAATTTGTATTGTTTTTGCGAATCATGTATTACGACACCTTCCTACGATTGACTTCAGACCCTATAACGTTGGAGCTAATATCATGGAAGGGATGGAAATACCCGCGGATGCCCAAAAACCTGTTTTCGATTATGCTTGGAAGTTCAACGTAAATGGAACCGAAAAAATTATTGTTACCAATGGTGATTACCCTACTGTCGATGGGGAGTTCATTGATGTAGAGACTACCGAAATCCAAAAAGGGTATGAACCGCCCATCCACGATTTCACAATAGAACAGAATGGTGAGGATTTTACCTCGAGTTTGTTAGCGGAACCAAAATTAATGATGCTCATCGCCTATGATCTACGAAAAAGTCGGTTTACGGCGTTTCCAAAATTGTCCGAGGTCATTCGCAAAGCGAAAAATAACGGATTCAAGGTCATAGGAATGTCTGCATCGGGTCCTGAACAGACAAATAAACTGGTCAGGGAATATGAGCTGGATACTCAGTTTTATTTTACGGATGAGACCACTTTGAAAACGATAATCCGTTCTAATCCGGGGGTATTGGTTTTAGAAAATGGGACCATCAAACAAAAAGTACATTATAACGATTTGAATGATTTGGATTTTAACTAGGGCTATGGCATTTCGTAAATTATATATTTTCATCGTTTTACTTTCATTTTTTTCTGTTTACGCCCAGGAAAAATCATTTTCCCAAGAAGCATTAGATGATATATTGATCGATGCTGATGGAAGTGAAGTACCGTTTAAATCGATTATTGAAGAAAATAGGGGTAAGGTCGTTTTGTTGGATATTTGGGCATCCTGGTGTAAAGACTGCGT
Source organism: uncultured Maribacter sp. (assembly GCA_964532755.1). Taxonomy (GTDB): domain Bacteria; phylum Bacteroidota; class Bacteroidia; order Flavobacteriales; family Flavobacteriaceae; genus Maribacter_A. The sequence continues at coordinate 1,646 of CAZHJO010000575.1, forward strand.
TGTGGGAATGCCAATCGTAAAGCAATTGAAAAAAGAATTTCCCGATGTGGTATTCGTTTATATTTCGTTGGACAGAAATGAAGCCAGTTGGAAAAAAGGAATTGAACGATTTGAAATACAGGAAGGTTCACATTTTTGGGCTGAGGACGGATGGAAGTCTGAATTGTTTCAATCAATAGATCTAGACTGGATTCCACGATATATGATTCTTGATGAATTAGGTAATATTAAATTATATAAGGCCATTAAGGCAAGCGACAAAGAGATTGTAAAACAACTAAAAGCATAGGATATGAGAAGTAAAATAGTAGCAGGGAACTGGAAAATGAATAAAAATTCGGAAGGAACCGAGGCATTACTCGATGAGCTGTCCGCCAAACTACCAGATACGGAAGCCAAAGTTATGGTTTCACCCACATTCGTGAACTTGGGAAGTGCCGTTCGCCAATTGGAAGGCTCCAAGATCGAGGTTATAGCACAGAACATGCATTTTGCCGAAAGTGGTGCCTATACGGGTGAAATTTCGGCCGATATGTTATTGAACATTGGAATCAATACCGTCATATTGGGACATTCTGAAAGAAGGGCCTATTTTGGTGAGACCGATGAAATCTTAAAGAAAA
>CAZHJO010000576.1:0-2268 GCA_964532755.1 uncultured Maribacter sp.
GATCATTTTCCCATCGGTAAGGCTAGAAGTAGCGTTACCGCAGCCTACGATGGCCGGGACACCGAGTTCACGGGCAACGATAGCCGCATGGCTCGTACGTCCTCCTTTATTGGTAATAATGCCGCCCACTTGTTTTAGTAGGGGATCCCAATCAGGGGTGATGGTATCTGTTACTATTATGTGATCTGAGCTAAGGTTCTTGGCTTCTTTAGGAGATTTTAAAGTTACCGGGAAACCGACTTTTATTTTGGAACCCACCGCATTTCCAGTTGCCAATATTGGCCCCTTATCCAACAATTTGTAGGTGATATGGATATTCTTGTCCTTATTCTGGTGCACGGTTTCCGGACGTGCCTGTATGATGAACAGCTCTTTTGTGATGCCATCCTTGGCCCATTCGATGTCCATTGGTTTATTATAATGTTTCTCAATCAGCATGGCCCAATTGGCAAGTTTTATCACTTCCGCATCGGAAAGTACAAATTGCTGTTGTCTTGCTTTCGGCGTACGAATATTTTTGGTTGTATCTGCAATCTGCTTTTTGGCATAGACCATGGTCAATTTTTTATCTCCCAATTTCTTTTGTATGATCGGATACTTCCCTTGTTCCAAAGTAGGTTTAAAGACATAATATTCATCAGGATTTATAGTGCCTTGGACAATATTCTCACCCAAACCCCACACCCCTGATAACAAGATTGCATTTTCAAATCCCGATTCAGGTTCAATAGTAAATCCAACTCCAGAACATCCCTTATCTGCACGGATCATTTTTTGAACCCCAACGGAGAGTGCAACATCACGATGTTTAAAACCTTTTTCATTACGGTATTTTATGGCCCGATCAGTATATAATGAAGCAAAACATTTTTTAACCGCTTCCAATAGTGCTGCTTCCCCTTTAATGTTTAAAAAAGTATCATGCTGGCCTGCAAAACTAGCGGTAGGAAGGTCTTCGGCCGTAGCACTACTACGTACCGCAACGGCACATGGATCGGTTGCACAAAGGCGGCGATATGAAGCTACGATATCTTGGGAAAACTTTTTAGACAGTTTTCCGTCCAATATCACTTTTCGGGCTTTTTGCCCGATAGTATTAAGATTGACATATGAATCCGTATCCAACTGCATCAATATACTTTCCAAGGTTTTTTTAAGGTAGTTTTCATTCAAGAAATCCCAAAATGCCAGCGAAGAAGTAGCAAACCCGTCGGGGACCTGTACCCCTTTTGTAGTCAGTTGGTTATACATTTCACCCAAAGAGGCATTTTTGCCACCTACATAGGGTAGATCGGTAATTGCTATATCATTGAAAGGTTTTATATAAGTTTTCATGGCCTACAAGGTTTATTGGGCAAAGTTCCTTGTGAAAGGCTCAATATGCAATGATATAGGTCATTTCGGAGGTGTTGGGTGATTAGCTAAGTAAGAAACCTATTTGTTCTATAAAAAAATACCAGCGTTATCCTTTTTTTGATTATTTATAGTCAATTTAGTGTTCCAAACTAAAACTTTATGAAAAGTGTTATTCCAATCCTTGTTTTTGCCCTGTCAGTTGTTAGTTGTAAACAAGGAACACAAAAAGAGAAAATAGTAGAAGTTGATCAAAACATTACATGGGAATCCCTGGCCCATGAAACCCCAGATTGGTTTTTGGATGCTAAGTTTGGCATTTACTGCCATTGGGGCCCTTATTCTGTCCCGGAATTTGAAAGTGAGTGGTATGCACATTGGATGTATGTCAATGAAAATAATCCCGAAGCAAAAAACGGTGAACCCTCAAAGTTCTACAAACATCATGTAGCGACATACGGACCACTTGATGAATTTGGGTATAAGGACTTTATTCCCTTGTTCAAGGCAGAAAAATTCGATGCGGTTGAATGGGCTGAATTGTTTAAACAAGCTGGAGCCAAATTTGCTGGGCCTGTTTCTGAACACGCAGATGGATTTGCGATGTGGGACAGTGATCTTACCAAGTGGGACGCAAAGGATATGGGTCCGATGAGGGACGTCATGGGTGAATTATCGGCAGAGATACGTAAAAGGGATATGAAGTTCATCGCTACCTATCACCGACATTGGTTATTTGGCTGGTACCCAACATGGGATGAGACCACTGATGCATCTAATCCTGAATATGCCGGACTTTATGGACCTAAATTGAAGAAGGGTGACAATCAAATGCCAAGGAATCCCCATGAAATTGATGAAGGCGTGGAAAGGTATTACCCCGTAGCGGATGAATAATTCAATAAGGAATGGTTA
>CAZHJO010000577.1:0-2265 GCA_964532755.1 uncultured Maribacter sp.
CCCTTTTGAAGAATGGCCCTCCCAATTAAACGGTACTACCGGTTTTCCTTTCCATGATGCCCTGGAAAGGGAGGATTTTGGCGATCCTCTTAAAACCAACTCTGAAAAGTATATTGAACAAATGCGGGATTTGAGGGATGCACTGTGGCATTTAATCACTGATTTTCAAGAGCAACTTTCGGCTAAGAGCATACCCTTAACTCCTAAGAGCGATGCTTTCACCATTTATTTGGGGGAAGTAGCGGATACTTTGCGTACCCAGCGCAAACGTATTGTTTCGGAATTGGAAAAAAAAGGATTTCAGGTTATAACCGGAATCCCACCTCCCGATGAGGAGGCAGCGCATCAAAAGGCAACAGAGGACGCTTTACAAAAAGCCGATCTAGCAGTTCATTTACTCGACCGGTACCCTGGAAAAGAGATTACAGGGGCACCGGAAATTTGGTATCCACAAAAGCAAACGGAAATTTCCCTGAAAACCGATAAACCCCAAATGATATGGTTGCCAAAGGAAACCGATTTTTCCAAGGTGGAGGAAGAACAATATCAGAAGTTCTTAAACAACTTGGAGGCGGGGAAAATTACCTCAAAAGCCTATGAATTTATCAGGGGTTCTAAAAGCACCCTGGCAAAGCAGATCATGGATTTTGCCGAGCAGCTTAAAATATCACAGGTGGAGCCACCTTCCCAAGGTGAGAAATTATCCGTGCTTTTGGATACACATCTCAATGATCAGGCCTATGCCTTTGATTTGGGCAAGGCCTTGCTTGAAAATCAGGTTCAACCCTTCATCAATCCCCAGGAAGATGACCCTCGAAAGAATATAAACCTGTTGGGAGACAGAATAGGGCGGGTTAGAAAAATGATCTTTCTTTATGGTAAGGTTTCCAAGGAATGGTTATTGGAACGCATGAGTGCGGCATTACAATTGATCATCACCAATAATTACCCCATAGAGGACTTTTATATTTATTTGGCACCTCCCGAAAAACAAGCGGATGATATAACGATCAACCAAAAGTTTTTGAAAATCAACATCGTCGATAACAGTAAAAAACAAATTGTGGACAAAGCGGTTCTGGATCAGTTTTTAATTGATCTCAAAGCAGTGGAAGTATGAGAACGGATATCACAAATCCATATGTAGGCCTTCGGCCATTTGACGTTGACGAAAGTCTGCGGTTTTTTGGTCGTAATGATCAAATACTGGACTTACTGCAACAACTTCATCAGCACCATTTTGTGGCCGTAGTAGGAAGTTCGGGCTGCGGGAAGTCGTCCTTGCTAAGAGCGGGGGTTATCCCTGCCCTAAAGGCCGGCTATCTGATTCATGATAGTGATCAATGGATGGTCAGGATAATGAGACCTGGGCAAAATCCTTTGTACAACCTTGTCAAAGCATTAATGGAAGACAAAAAAACCAAACCGGCTGCCGATAGGGTTTCCGAGCTTGTGGAGGAAATACGAATACAGGGGATAGGTCCTTTGCTCAGTCTTCTTGCAGCACAAAAAGAGAAGGACAATAAAAATTTCTTTTTATTGGTGGATCAGTTCGAGGAACTCTATCGCATTACCTTAGATCAGCAAAACGTTGCCAGGAAGGATGAGGCCATCGACTTTGTCAACATTATGCTCGAACTTACACGACAGCAGCGTATCCCATTTTATGTTGTAATTACCATGCGCTCTGATTTTATGGGCGATTGCACACAGTTTTACGGCCTACCCGAAGCTATGAATGAGAGTCTCTTTCTGGTGCCCAAATTGAATAGGGTACAAATGAAAATGGCTATTGAAGGACCTGCGAGATTATTTGGTGGGAAACTCTCACCTGCACTTACTTCCCGCCTATTGAATGACGTGGGCAAGGTAGAAGATGAGTTGCCCCTACTTCAGCATGCCTTAATGCGCATTTGGGACCATGAAATGAATGTGGATAAAAGCGGGGAACTGGATTTACGGGACTACGAATTTATTGGAGGCATTGAAAATGCGCTTTCCAAACATGCGGACGAGGCATTGGGAATGCTGAGCAAAAAGGAGTTTGTGATTGCCAAGGAAGTATTTCAGGCACTCACTATGATCGACGAACATGGGCGAAAGACAAGAAGACCGATATTGCTGAGTCAACTGGTTCAATTAACAGGGGCTACGAAAAAACAAGTACTTAAAATTCTTCAAGGATTCATACAGGACAAACGTTCTTTTTTGATCATCAACAACCTGGCAGATTCCAAGGATAAGGTTATTGATATCTCCCATGAG
>CAZHJO010000578.1:0-2264 GCA_964532755.1 uncultured Maribacter sp.
CGCTTTCTATTACACCCTCAAATGCATCCGTTGTAAAAGTGGCCGCAAAGTCAAAAGCGATTAATTCTTCTTCTTCCATCTTCATTCGTACAGATTGGCTCTTTATTCTCTTTTGGCTTAAGAATGTAACTGTATTGTCATTCAGTGTGCCCGACTTCTGATATCTGTCGTGCATGAACAATGCTCCATGTAAGCCAACCCACGAAAGGGCGCCGTTAAATCTGAAATTCTCTTGCTTGGTTGCAACTAGCTCTCCGCCGTAGTTATACCCAGCCATTAAAAAGATACCTGATTCAGACGCTTTACTGTTGCCTTCCGTTTCTAAATCTGTGCTGAAATACTTAACGGTATAATCTTTTGTGCTTTGTCCGCAGCCGTAACCAATTGGAAACGACGCAAAGAAATTGGTATGCGGGAATGTCCAGTTGAATTTTTCTTCTTTGGGAGGTATTTCTGAATACTGGTATAAATTCCATCCTGGGATTGTTGTACCCGTTGCTAGGTTCTGATAACTTTTATGCTCAAGTCTTACTGTAGTCCCGTCTACCCAGATATCTATATTGAAGATTATCTCAAAATCTTCCTTGAGCTTTGCCCACGTTAATTTGGCAATTGTTGACGTATCGGACGCTTCAAAATTGGTAACGTCAGACCTGCCAAACATTACTAAGTTATGCAAGTGCTGCGCAGCATATGTATAGGCTATATTGGAGGGGCTAGAACCATCTGGGTTTATTCCGAAGAAATTAGAAACAACACTCAATCCACAAGTGGTAACGAATTGATTGATAACCGTCTCAAGTGTTCGCCCGTTTTTGAAATCGTTTGTAGCAATGGTTGTAATCCATCGCTCTTTTACAATTGTAGTTGCTGGAAATCCACCACCGGCAGACGTTTCAGTATCTTGTTTACGGGTTGGGGGTTTGCGAACATAAAAGCCTGGGATTGTGAACCACCCATCCCCAGGAGGTTGCGCAAAAGCATCTGATCTAGTCTCCCTTACCCAAACTGTACGTATATCTGTAATAGTGGCACCGTCGTAGGTAACATCGTTTTCAAGCGGTGTCCAACCTGCGCCGGGATCTGTAAGACAGCCCGTTGATTGATTATTGGCGTTTACATTATTAATATCTTGACATGTTTGGTATTCTAAATCACCTACTATCCCTTTTACCGATATTGCGTTAAGCGTATTTTCAAGGATGTTTTTTTCGTCATCTTCATTGGCATCTATACATTGTGAATCTTCAACCGTTTCAAGTTCAAAGCTGCAGGTTTTATTTTGCAAATCCCAATCACCACTTTGTAGCAATATTCTACCTCGGTATATCTCATTTCCTTGGATAGCGGTTTGTAGGACATAATAGCATTCTTCGCATGGTCCCTGTTGTTTTATGTTCCATACATAATCGAAGTCCGCGTAGGATAGCTTGGGCGTTGAAATACTGAATTTGGGCTTTATGTCTACGTCTATCGAGATGCCATAGGAGCGACCCAATGGCTTAACCTCCGTTAGTCCACCGTAATCAATGAATGCTTTTATTTTGCGGTTGCGTCTCATTTAATTATTGTCTCCATTTTCAATAGTTTCCCATTTTATCTTTTTAATCATTGCGGTTTCTGCGAACTCCCTTGAACTGAAATACCATGGTACACTTGAGATGCCAGATACCGAAATGAAGTGAGTCCAGTATTTGCTAAACCAGCCTTGCTTTTGTATTTCTACAACCCATCCTTCAGCGTATTTCTTTATTCTAAATTTCATTTAGTAACTGGCAATAATTCCAGTATTTCCATAAGGGAAGACACCATGAATTTTAGGTTTATTGATGGATTTATATCTTGCTTTCATCTCCTTCGCCTGATTGTTTATACTCATCAATGCAGCGCCAATCAAACCAATGGATTCCTGTAGTTTATCTAGTTCTATTTTCATATCGGATTAAATACATTTACTTTTCCTCTTTTTTTATACGTCTCTGCTAGTTCATTACTCATAAAATTCCATTGACCCCGGCACCCAAAACCATGGCCATAGTGCAAATAGCTTCCTTTCTTTCCGGGCCATGTTTGACTATCCCAGCTTAGAATGGTTTCCAAGTCGTATACCAACCCTGATCGCTTTTTGCATTCATCTGTCGAGGTTTTAATGATAGTATGGCTCCAAAGGGCATAGTTCAACTTTAATCGAATTGCAAACACAACCTGAGTTTGTCTGTCAACCTCATGAAACAAATCCCTTGTATTTCCCAAAAAATACCTAT
>CAZHJO010000579.1:0-2261 GCA_964532755.1 uncultured Maribacter sp.
TCGATTCGTTTTGGGCTGCAGCACAGGAAACAGCAGATTCCAGGTTTTATGGTGGCATACACACCGCACAGGACAATACGGTTGGTTTGGAAGAAGGAACCAAAATCGCCCAAAACGTAATCGCCCTTAACTGGAAGAAAAACCAAGAATGAAATTGTCCGACACCTATATAGTATTACTTATTTTCTGTTATATATCCCATTGTGGTCTAAAAGCCCAGATGGCATTTACGGATATCACCGAGCAATCAGGCATTGATCATTATTTTCAAGTCTATGAAGGTACCTTTGGCGGTGGGGCCGTTGCTTTCGATATCAACAACGATGGTTTCGAGGACCTATATCTTACGAGTGGAACCAAAGAAGATGCCCTGTATTTGAACAATGGTGATGGCACCTTTAAGAACATTTATACTCAAGCCGGGGTTGATGTCACTAGAAACTATGTGACTCAGGGTGCAGTCAGTGCAGATGTTAATAGAGATGGGTGGAGGGATCTATTTGTAACCACTATTAACACCACTGATAGCACTAATGTCATCCCAAGGGCAAAAAACCTCCTCTTTTTAAACAATGGGGATATGACCTTTAGGGATGCTACCACTGAATATAAATTAGATCAATTCAATTCTTTTAGTACGGGTCCCAGTTTTGGGGATATAAATGCCGATGGCTATCCAGATTTGTACATTGGAAACTATTTTCTCGAATTCGAGGGTACTTTGGGCGTTTTGAAAGATGCAACGATTGTTAGTGCAAACCAAACAGCCAAAGGTTATTTATTGCTAAATAAAGAGGGAAAATACTTTGAGAATGTTTATGAGGATTATGACTTGGACCATAGGGGCTTTGGTTTTGGGGCACTCTTCACCGATTTTGACAATGATGGGGACCAAGACTTATTGGTAAACCATGATTTTGGTTACAAAGCGGTACCCAATATTCTGTATGAAAACAGATATCCAAAAAGATCTTTTAAAGATCTGAGTGAAACATATGCCATGGACCTTAAGGAAAATGCCATGGGTTCTGCCGTTGGCGATTACAACAACGATGGCCTGCTGGATTATTATGTGACGAATATAAAATTCAATTTGCTCATGGAAAACCAAGGGATTGGCCAGCCTTTTAAGGACAGGGCCAAAGAACTGGGAGCATCAATTTTTATGATTAGTTGGGGAGCTAATTTTGCGGATTTTGATCACGATGGTGATTTAGACCTTTTTGTTTCAAACGGAGATCTTAATCCCAACTGTACGCCCATGGGTAATTTCTATTTTGAGAATGACAATGCCATGTTCACAGAAAAAGGACGGGAATATGGCATAAATGATTATGGTGTAGGGCGCGGATCTATTGTATTTGATTTGGAAAATGATGGTGATTTGGACGTATTGGTTGTCAATCAAAAACCGGTTCAGGATTATCCTAGACCATCGGTTACCAAACTTTTTAGAAATGATAAAACGCTCGGGAATTGGATAAAAATAGCACTTAAAGGAGAAAAGGCAGCAACCAATGGCATAGGTTCTAGGGTCGAGGTTGTGACTGGCAAGACCAAAATGGTACGCGAGATTGATGGGGGTGGATCCAGTCATTTATCCCAAAATACCATTGTTGCACATTTTGGTTTAGGCAGATCACAAAAAGTTGATTCTGTAATTGTAACATGGGTCGGTGGTAAGAAACAGATTTTAATTGATCAAAAAATTAACCAACTACTGGTGGTAACAGAAGTCGAGGATGAGAAACAATTAGCTATATATCTTATACTGCCTATTTTGTTTTTAGCTCTTTTATTCGGATCGTATTTGATTAAGAATAGAAAGTCCCTTAAAAAGACTTGAAAAGGAAAAGGCATTCAACTGTAAAATCGCTAAACCTCACGGCGCATTAACCCTTCTCCAAAATTCCGAAGTATTTTTTTCTTGTCTTCCGAGATATTAAGTTTATCAAGGACATCAAAAGCTTTTTCAGTATACTTCTGGATTTCCAATTTTGTTTGCCTCGCTGAACCTGTCGACAAGAAGGTCTCTTTTACCGTATTTATCTTGTCCTTGGTACTCTGGGGTTGAAAGGAATATAGATCCAACATTCTTTTTTTCTGTTCCGAATTGCCTAACTCCAATGCCGATAAATATAAAATGGTCTTCTTGTTTTCAATGATGTCCCCCCCTACTTGCTTACCAAATGATATTGGATCGCCAAAAGCATCTAAATAGTCGTCCTGCAATTGAAAGGCTATGCCTAAATTCTTGCCAA
>CAZHJO010000580.1:0-2261 GCA_964532755.1 uncultured Maribacter sp.
ATAAAGCCCAATCTTCACACGATGTTAGTAAACATCAAGCTCCAGCTAAATCAATTGGACTACAAATCGCCACCGTCTTTATCGGCATGATCGTTGGTATTTTTATCTTGCTCATTGTCACAACGCTACCAGTCGTTTTGATGCGCGGGAACGTTGAAGAAACCGGGCCACTCTTTGGCATTATTTACGGCACGATTTTAGGCATCAGCAGTGCCATTGTTTTTGTGCTGATCAATGCACGGGTCATTTTTAAAAATGAAATATGAAAGCCTATACACTTCTTGCCTTACTTGTCCTTATCGTTAGTTGCACTCACAAACCATTGAACAGTGATGAGGAACAAGTGATAAAAGACACGCTCATTGCCATGTGGGATGCCATTGAAAAAGAGGACATAGCACGTTATGCTTCGTATATACATGAGGATTTTACCCAATTCGGGGAAACCGACCCGACCTTGAATCTAGGAAAGGCAAAGGAAATTGAAGGTGTTCGGGAATGGGTGAACACATCTGATGGCATTCATACCGAAATGAGCGATTCCAGGGTAACCATCAAGGGAAATGTAGCTTGGATTACCTATTACTGGTCGGATCATGGCATTACCAATGGCGCCTCTTTTGCTTCCAAGGGCAAATCAACACGCATCTTCGTTAAGGAAAACGGGAAATGGTTATGTATTCATGGGCATTATACCCTTTTACCTTAAGGAGTTTCTAGTATGTGGTAGGGTTTCCATTTGTAAATGTATGGCCGTGGCAACTATTCAACAAGTTTATGCGTCTATATAATAGACAACTGTATTTTAATGACGGGCAGACTTCATTATATCGACTGGTTAAGGGCATTGGCATTTATGTCCCTTATTCTATTCCATTGTGCAGTACCATTTGTTGACCACTATACTTGGGAAATTAATAATGACGAAACCTCACCATTTCTTACTCGAATCATTTGGTGGACCCATCAATGGCGATTGCCTTTGCTCTTTTTTATTGCTGGTGTAGGAGTTCGTTTCTCGTTAAAAAAACGATCCATAGCAGCATTTATGGGCGAACGTTTTGTGCGTCTCTTTATTCCTCTAGCCTTCGCCATGTTTTTTATAACTCCCATCCAAGTCTATTTTGAATGGTTGCAAAAAGGCAGAATTAGTATAGGCTATTTAGAGTTTTATCCTACAGTTTATGAAATTGTGCCATATCCTGATGGTGCATTCACTTGGAGTCATATGTGGTTCGTGGCTTACTTATTTGTTTTTACGATTCTTCTGCTTCCTATTTTTTCTATTTCCAAAACCAAGCTCTTCAACCGTTTTACAATTAATTATAATGCCATATTCTCTAGCCCAGTTGCCCATCTTGTGTTTGCCACACCGTTTGTGGTTTATTTTTATTGGCTATATATAGACTGGCCAGAACAAGGAAGTCTGATAAATGATTGGTTCGTTTTTTGTACATCAATAACATTCTATTTCTTAGGGTTCCTTTTAAGTGGTGCCACCGCTTTTTGGGCAAATTGCCTTAAATACCGAAGATTATTTTTAGTGATTGCCTTTCTATTGGCTGTAATTCTAATCTGGAGATATTATTGGGAGTGGGAGCTGTACAAACCAAGGAATCAGGGAACAAGTCTCTATATCTACGGTTTGTTAAATGGTTTTCATATTTGGACGATTATTTTATCGACCGTTGGATACACCATGAAATATCTTAATTTCTCGAATAAATACCTGAGTTATCTAAATACCGCCGTTTATCCGTTTTATATCACCCATCAAGCCGTAATTGTTGCCACGGGATATTATGTTCTTCAATTGGATGTTGGCATTGGGGCAAAACTATTGACCTTGGGTATAATTTGCATTATTTCAATTTGGACGCTCTATCAATTCATTATCCGAAAAACGATTGTTACCCGTATTCTTTTCGGTATGAAATGGAATCAAGGAAGAAACTCAAAATCCGAACAGATTCCATAAAAGATCGAAACACGAGGGAATACCTTTTCAAAGATCATTTACTACTGGAAGGATTTTAATCTTAACGTTCCTAAACGCGACCTTGCCCCCATATTCCTGAAGACTTATATGACCTGTTCTGGCAGTTCCGAAGGCAGACCATTTAGCAAAGTTGGATTTTGCGATCATGGCCTCCCACTCCGGCCCATGCACCGGAAAACGTACCACTTCCTGCCCATTGAATTGAACATAACCAATATTCTCGGAATGGTCAATATGCAATACATAGTGGTTCCATTCCCCA
>CAZHJO010000581.1:0-2254 GCA_964532755.1 uncultured Maribacter sp.
TTTCCCATAATGGGGTTTTGTTTTTAGACGAACTTCCGGAATTTAAAAGAGGCGTGCTTGAAGTGATGCGACAACCTTTGGAAGATCGGGAAGTAACGATATCTAGAGCACGGTTTACCGTCACCTATCCGAGTAGTTTTATGTTGGTAGCCAGTATGAATCCTAGTCCAGGAGGTTATTTCAATGACCCAGATGCCCCGGTAACCTCTTCCCCGGCGGAGATGCAACGGTATTTGGGAAAGATCTCCGGGCCTCTGTTAGATCGAATCGATATTCATATAGAAGTTACCCCAGTACCCTTTGAAAAACTCTCAGAGGAGCGAAAAGGGGAGTGCAGTGTTGAAATTCGAAAAAGGGTAACTGCTGCGCGGGAACTTCAGACAGAACGGTTTAAGGAATTAGGGAATGTACATTACAATGCGCAAATGAATACCAAACAGATCCGAGCGTATTGTAAAATGGATGATGCATCAAAAGCACTATTAAAAACAGCAATGGAGCGGTTGAATCTTTCCGCAAGGGCTTATGATCGCATCCTCAAAGTCGCCCGTACCATTGCCGACTTAGAAAACTCCTCAGAAGTCAATGGAAATCATATAAGTGAGGCAATTCAATACAGATCTTTAGATCGAGAAGGATGGTTGGGGTAATGGTAAGCACCGAACAACAAATTACAAAATCCAATAAATTACGGGCATAACCACTCTTTTGAAATTTACTTAAAAAGTAGCGTTAGGTCTTCCTTGACATTGTTAACCCCAAATCAAAGAAGCTACAATAAAAACCAATATGACCATTAAAATCATAATAAAACCCAACTTGAGAGATTCTGCAAACCAGTTCTCCTTAATAGGGTGACCACATTCAGGACACTCCCTTGCTTTGTCAGATACTTGTGAATTACACTCTGGGCAATTGATTAGGGCCATTAGGATAGGTTTAGAAGTTTAGATATTTATTTATATAGAAGCAAATTTTTTTCTACTTGTTCTTTAGCGCGTCAAGATTTAATTTTTTATAAGAAACACTACGGTTTTATTGAATGTCATAAAAAGCCATGAGCGCAAATAATAGTATGCTGGTAATAATTGATATTCAATTGTTGTTGTGTTTTTACATGGAGCCCAATAAAGGGTTTTGGTTATTGATGTAATCCCACTTATCAGAACTAAGATAATATATCTTAATGACACCTTTGGATTATTCGTGAACCCAAGTTATATAGCACTTCGTTTTAAAAGTACAACTTAGGTAGCGTAACAGATATTGCCCTAGTTGTAGGCGCGGTATATCCGCAGCTCGGTAAGCTTCCCACAGGTAGAGTTCTAACACTATTTGGGAAAGACCTTAGGATCTATGACTGCATTTTGAAAGTAGCGGGGACCATTTCAGATTTGGAAAATATTTCGGAAGTAAGTGGTACTCATATTGACAAAGCTATGCGCTAGCGGTCCCCAGATAGGAAAGAATGGTTGGAGTAGTTAACCCCTGTTAGCAGGTGTATCTTTTTGCTGCTACCATATAAGCCATTAGCAGTAAGTAATCTTCTTCAACCCACTGGAAATATTTTGATCATAATCTCCCCTTTAATGATATTATTCTCTATTTTAGATTGTCTTGAAAATCAGTAAATTGGTAACGAAATGGGCCGGAAGATAGATATATTTTTGATTTACACTTCGGATGATAATGACATAATGCTTCGGCTATTGCGTCATTTGCAACCATTAAAAGAACTCCATAATATATCATTATGGTTTGATGACCCCATTTATTCTGGGCAGCTATGGAAACCCCAAATTGAATCCAACTTAAATGATGCCGATATCTTCCTTATTTTGGTAAGTGATGCCTTCATGCATTCTAAATTCATCGATCAGTCAGAGTTTAAAATGGTCATTGACCAATATAAGGAAGGTCAGTCTGTGGTTTTGCCTATACTTATTGATAATTGTCCCTGGGACATTGATTTCAGATCCGATGACTACAATTTCAATTTTAAGGAGTTGCAGGTTCTTCCAGAAAGGGGAAAACCAATAATGGATTGGGATTCACATGAGGAAGCCTTGGATAGAATTACTGCTGTTGTAGCTTCTGAAATTGCTACATTAATAGATGAAAAGGATCAAGTGCAGTTCGATAAAAACATAAAGGTAACGCCTACGAACACCGACGATTTGGATCAAATGAAAATAAATAGTAACGAAGAAAAAGAAACTGAAGCTCAACGAAAGGCCGAAGAGGAGAAGCTATT
>CAZHJO010000582.1:0-2245 GCA_964532755.1 uncultured Maribacter sp.
ATCAGGAATTATTAAAATTGGGTATGGGTAACTTCATTGAAATGGCTTTAGCAGGGGCGGGCAAGGTAAATGCAGCTGATTTAATACCTGAAGATCTTAAAGCCGTTTTAGGAACAACGTTTAATATATCCAAAGAAGAACAAAAGGCAAATGATGTAGCTTTAACAAATTATTTGGGATCCCTTGAAGAAGGTACAGGGGTAAAGCTTGATGATAAAGTCGCACAATACGCATTTGCGAAAAATTTAAGGGATTTGACCATTTTGGGTTATAGAACCTCTGAATTTGTTGGCAAGCAAGTTTTGGAATATTTACCAGTCCCAGGTGAGTACGTTCCATGCGGTAATACAGAAGAATTAACGGGGGGCAAGGCCTGGTCCCTATAAAACAACCAAAATGAAAAGAAGAAGCTTTATTCAAAAAACCGCTCTAACCGGTGGCGCCATTACAATGGCAGGAAACTTAGCATTCAGCATCCAACCAAGGACAAATTTTGAGCACAACTTCAATTTGAAATATGCTCCGCATTTAGGGATGTTTAAACATCATGCTGGAGAAGATCCAATTGATCAGATCAATTTTATGGCAGAGCAAGGGTTCACAGCTTTTGAGGATAATGGTATGATGAAACGCGAAATAGGTCTCCAGACCAAAATGGGGGAAACATTGGCAAAACACAACATGACCATGGGGGTCTTTGTAGTCGATAAAGGGGGCAACATGGCCAATACCTTGGCAGCCGGCAAGAAAGAATATGTTGATATTTTTTTGGATGGATGTAAAAAGGCCGTGGAAGTGGCCAAACGCGTCAACGCCAAATGGATGACCGTTGTGCCTGGTGGATTTGAACGAAAATTGCCTATTGGCGTTCAGAACGCCAATGTCATTGAGGCGCTTCGTCGAGGTGCAGAAATATTTGAACCCCATGGTTTGGTGATGGTACTTGAGCCACTTTCCGATTCGCCAAACCTCCATTTGCGGACATCAGAACAAACGTATTTAATCTGTAAGGGTGTAAATAGCCCTTCCTGCAAAATATTGTATGATATCTATCATATGCAAAAGAATGAAGGACACCTAATCCACAATATGGATTTGACCTGGGATGAAATCGCCTATATACAGGTCGGTGATAATCCAGGGCGAAAAGAGCCTACAACTGGTGAAATCAATTACAGAAATGTATTCAAATGGATTCATGAAAAAGGGTTTGACGGTGTTCTCGGAATGGAACATGGCAATTCAAAACCTGATAAAGCTGGTGAACAAGCAGTTATTGATGCGTATAAGAAAGTTGATGATTTCTTATAGCCTATTTTAAGGTCACTTCAATAATCGTATCAATTTCATCTTTTTTGTTCTTAGGGATTTCAAGAAGAAGGCCATATTGATCAGCACGGTAATTGACTTTACTATTATCCTTAAAGAAAATTACCGATTGTACTTTTTCGTTAAATGGTTGAATCAATAATGCTTCTTTGTCCCAGTCCAATATGTGTATGTATAACTTTTTCCCTTTTTGGGTAGAAACGCCCCAATCTTCGGCCGCCACGATCCCTCTTCGCGTACCATAGATGGTTTCTCCGTATTTGTTCATCCACTCACCCATCGATTGAAGTGATGTTTTATGCTCTGGTTGGATCTCGCCATTGGGCATTGGTCCAACATTCAGCAGAAGATTGGCATTTCGACCTGCAGCCTTTACCAGCATATGTACCAATTCCTTGGGAGACTTATGATTTTGATCCATCAGGTTAAATCCCCACGAACCATTGATGGTCAGACACATTTCTAAAGGTAACTCACTGATATGGGAACCTTGCCAACCCGTTGTATTCTCACCAGGCAAGTCTTGTTCGAACATCTGAAAATCCTCACCCGGATAAGGTTTTACATGGTGATTACTTCCTATTAGCGCCCCAGGCTGTAATTTATGTATCAATTGATACGTCTTTCCTTGTTGCCAATCAGCATCTTTTTTATCCCACATGCCATCAAACCATATACCCCCAATGGGGCCATAAGCAGTGAGCAATTCGGTCAATTGGGCATTCATATAATTCAAATAGGCATTCCAATCACCTGATTCTTCCCTCCCGGTAAAGCCTTGCCCTGTTCGTCCCCTTGGGTAGTAATCAGGATGATGCCAATCTAATTGGGAATAATAAAAAAATAGTTTGACATCCTGTTTGCGGCATTCATCGGCCAACATTTTGAGTACATCCTTGCCATAGGGTGTTTTATC
>CAZHJO010000583.1:0-2242 GCA_964532755.1 uncultured Maribacter sp.
TCCCGCAAAGATTACCAAGACGCACTGGATCATCTTGAAAGAAGCCTTGCCAATGAAGTAGATCATCTTAAAGCCAGGAATCTCAAGGCTACCGTACTCCGTAAAATGGGAGATACGGAAGGGGCCGTCAAAGTCGCTGAGAAAACCATATCAGAAGACCTGCTCGATTTTTGGTCTAGAAACGAATTACAGCTATCCCTGCGCCAGCTGGGTATGACCAAGGATGCAGAACGGATTTTGAACACGCTTGACGGTATGATGCGCGATGAGGTGAATTCTTATTTGGAACTGGCCGTGGATTATGGTAATTGCGGTCTATGGGATGAGGCCATTGAAATAATACAACGCCTGATTACCAAGAACATAGATAATGTCAGTACATATCCCCTGCTATACTACTATACCGCTTATTGCTATGCACAAATTGGGGATCAAGAAAATGCTTCCAAACACTATAAACTTGCCGCTGAAATGCCACCCGATTATTGTTTCCCTTTCCAGTTGGAAATGATCCATGTGCTCAAAGCAGCTATGGAACATAACCCAAAGGATGATATGGCACCCTATTATTTAGGTAACCTTTTGTATGATTTTCAACCTGAGGAAGCCATACGTTTATGGGAAAAATCAAAGGATCTTGGTACCGAGCATCCTACCGTATTTCGAAATCTGGGACGGGCTTATGATAAAACACGTAACAATACAGCCCTATCTATCGAATATTATGAAAAGGCCGTAGCCCTGAATCCCCAGGACAGTAGGGTCATATTTGAACTCGAGGATGTTTACAAAACGGCCCAGGAACCGCTTGAAAAACGACTGGCGCTGCTTCAGAAATACCACGATAATATTGTCAAGAGCGATTATCTATTGCCGTTGGAAAGGGAAGTGGAATTGTACGTTTCATTGGGCCAGTACGAAAAGGCCCTCGAAATAATGAAACCATTCCACTTTACGAGATGGGAAGGTCGCGGCAATGTATATACTTCCTATGTGGATGCCAACCTGTTACAGGGAATTTCCTATACAAACAAGGGGCAATTTGACAGTGCATTGTTGAACTTTAACGCCGCAGGGGAGTTCCCGCTTAGTATGGAGGCGGCAAAGCCTTGGACAAACAGTAGAATAGGGCAGGTACTCTGCTATAAGGGCCAAATGTATGAGGCCATGGGGGAACCTAAAAACGCCAAAAAGGCCTATACCGAAGTTTTGAGCGAAAGATTATCAGAAGGTTTCAGAGGGAGCTATAGTGGATTTGGTATCCCCCACTATTATCGAGGACATGCCCTAAAAAAATTGGGGCGTGCTGATGAGGCGAACACAATTTTCGAAGGATTGATTACAAGTGGAAAAAGGCAATTGGCAGCGATTGAATCAACCACGGGGATGAGCTTTTTTGCCAAATTCGGGGATCGACTTACCAATGATGTGCGGAAGGCAAGGGCGCATTATTTGATCGGACTCGGAATGTTGGGCCTTGACAAGACCGTAGGGGCACGTACCCATTTCGAAACCGCTGCGACCTTAGACATAAACCATGTATGGTCAAAGGCCAAACTCGCTGAAATGAAGGACTAGGATTGCGGACGATTCCCCTTTGGGAAACCTCAGGGGTATCGTCCTTAAACTCCGAACCTGCCCGCCAATAGGAGGATTCCATACCTAGACCTACCAACAGCCAATGACCTGTAATGTGCAGACATCAACTGTAGCTGCTAACAGCAAGTGCCTACTGACATCTGATAACTGATTACTGTTAACTACGCACCTTTGCCATATTACTCCAATTGTTGAGTGACTCCAAACTCTAAACTTGAACCATCAAACTTCAAATTCCGTATATTCACGTTCATAAAAAAAACACCATGAAACAAATTATTGGATTACTCTCTATTGCTTTACTTTTCGCCTGCAAGACCAAAAATGAGGAACCTAAGGTCGACGCCCGTTTTATGGCAATCACCGATTCCCTGACCACGGCAATAGACCAAATATACCAGCAAGGGCACGTCAACGGCTTCTCTGTCGCGATTGTAAACGATTCGGCCATCCTATACAACTCAGGTTTTGGCCATGCCGATATCGCTACCCAGAAAGCGTATACCAATAACACAGTACAGAATATTGCCTCGATCTCCAAGACCTTAATCGGGGTTTCCCTGTTAAAGGCAGAGGAATTGGGGAAATTAAAATTGGATGACCCCATCAACTCCTATTTGCCCTATGAGGTCATGAACCCCAA
>CAZHJO010000584.1:0-2218 GCA_964532755.1 uncultured Maribacter sp.
TCATAATCCGGTAGATTAATAAAGTAGTCCCAATTTGGGTCTTCTGCACCTTCAACCTTAAGCTTACTGTGCATATTGATCGATTTAAAGTCCGGATCTTCCTTGCTTACGGCAGGACAAACAGCCACACAAAGGTCACAACCTGTACAATCTTGAGGAGATACCTGCAATACATACGATTCTTCATCTTTATTAAATGGTCTACCTTTTGCCGGAACCGATTTTAATGTGGATGGTGCTCCTGCCAACTCTTCATTGGAAACAACTTTTGCCCTAATGGCAGCATGGGGACAAATAACCACACACTTATTACATTGTGTACATATAGCCTCATCATCCCAAACCGGAACCTTGTCGGCAATACCGCGTTTTTCAAACTGTGTCGTTCCTGTTGGGAAGGTACCATCGACCGGGAAGGCACTTACTGGAAGTTCATCCCCTTTACCGGCCAAGATTTTACCCAATACTTCTTTTACAAATGGATCTGCAGCACCAGTCATCATGGGCTTAAATTCCACATCACTTGTTATTTGTTTTGGATAATCTACCTTTTGGAGATTTTCTAGGGATTTATCAACTGCGTTAAAATTCATTTGAACAACAGCATCGCCTTTTTTTGAATACGATTTGACAATAGCTTCCTTAATTTTCTGAATGGCTTCATCTTTAGGTAGCACCCCAGAAATAGCAAAGAAACATGTTTGCAATACCGTATTGGTACGTTTGCCCAAATTGGCTTCCTGAGCTACTTTAGATGCATCGATTACATAAAAATCCAATTCATTTTCAACAATTTCCTCTTGCATTTTTTTAGGAAGAATATCCCAAACAGCATCTTTATCAAAAGGGGAATTTAATAAGAAAGTACCGCCTTTTTTGATGTTTTTTAAGATGTCATATTTTTGAATGAAATTAAATTGATGACATGCAATAAAGTTCGCTTTATGTATCAAATACGTTGAATAAATAGGCTCAGGACCAAATCTCAAATGCGATATGGTTTGAGCGCCTGCTTTTTTGGAATCATAAACAAAATAACCTTGTACATAATTATCGGTCGTTTCTCCAATAATCTTGATGGAGTTTTTATTTGCACCAACGGTACCATCAGATCCTAAACCATAGAACATACAGTTGAACGTATCCTTTACAGTATGTAATCTGCTTCCAATTTCTAAACTTCTAAAAGATACATCGTCATAAATACCAACTGTAAAGTGGTTTAAAGGTTGTTCTTTATCCAATTCATCATAAACGGCTTTAACCATTGCAGGATCGAATTCTTTGGAAGACAAGCCGTAACGTCCGCCAATAACCTCTGGCATTGTCCTGTCGCTTTCCATAAAGGCTGTTACCACATCTTGATAAAGAGGTTCACCAATACTGCCTGGTTCTTTGGTTCTGTCTAAAACAGCAACTTTTTTAACGCTTTTTGGTAACGCATCTACAAAATGACTTATAGAGAATGGTCTGAATAGACGTACGATAATAGCACCGACTTTTTCACCATTTTTAACCATGGTGTCAACAGCTTCCATTACAGGACCTTGACCAGAACCCATTATCACAATAACTTTTTCCGCCTCAGGATGACCTACATAATAGAATAAGCTATATCTTCTACCGGTATGTTTATAAAAATCCTTCATAGTCTCATCAACTATTCCTGGAACTTTGTCATAATACAGATTAGCGGCTTCCCTTGCTTGGAAAAATACATCCGGATTTTGCGAAGTTCCTCTTATAACAGGATTGTCAGGATCCAATGATCTTTTCTTATGCGCCATGATTTCATCTTCTGGCATCATATCCTTGATAACATCATCAGGGATCCCATCAATTTTGGAAATCTCGTGAGAGGTTCTAAAGCCATCAAAAATGTTTAAAAAAGGAACCCTTGATTTTAATGTCGCCACTTGTGAAATTAGTGCAAAGTCCTGAGCCTCTTGAACCGAACCCCCAAATAACATGGAGAAACCAGTTTGTCGCGTTGCCATAACATCAGAGTGGTCACCGAATATTGAAAGTGCATGTGTTGCAATCGTCCTTGCCGCAACATGTATTACCGAAGGAAGCAATTCCCCTGCAATCTTATACATATTAGGTATCATCAACAACAGTCCTTGCGAGGCAGTAAATGTTGTGGTTAAAGCACCTGCCTGTAAAGACCCGTGAACAGCACCTGAAGCTCCTCCTTCACTCTGCATTTC
This sequence comes from uncultured Maribacter sp., assembly GCA_964532755.1. Lineage (GTDB taxonomy): Bacteria > Bacteroidota > Bacteroidia > Flavobacteriales > Flavobacteriaceae > Maribacter_A. Next base: position 2,211 of record CAZHJO010000584.1, read on the forward strand.
AACAATTC
>CAZHJO010000585.1:0-2212 GCA_964532755.1 uncultured Maribacter sp.
ATTATCGGTTTTTACTTTACTTGAAGCGTTTTCCTTACATGACACGAATGTCAACATTGATAGTAAACTTAAACTTAAAATTGCGCTTTTCATCTGTAGTAATTTTTAATTTGCACCAAAATTAAAGAAATAATTTATAATAGCCCTCGGCCCGCCTTTTTTAGTTTGCCTTGGGTTTTATACTCCTTAACAAGTTTGTCCAATATACCATTAATGAAAATACTACTTTTTGGAGTTGAGTATTCCTTGGCAATTTCCAAGAACTCATTTATAGTAACCTTTTCTGGTATTGACGGGAAGTTAAGCAGTTCGCAGATAGCCATTTTTAATAGAATAGAATCTATATCAGCGATGCGATCCTTATCCCAATTGGGTGTTTTGCCCTCGATTTCCTTTTCCCATTTGCTGTTGTTCAACAACGTTTTTGTCAACAGGTTTTGGGCAAAGTTCATATCCTCATCGTCTTTGAGCAATCTCGGTAAAAAGTAAGAATCTTTATGGTCTTCCTTGGTTTTCTTCAATTGTTTTAAGATAAATGTATTCACGATAGGTATATCATCTACCCATGTTAATTTATCATCTTCGAAATAGTCGTATATTTTTTCGTTGGGGGCAATAATCTCCTTGAAGAGAACTGACATCAATTCTTTATCATCCAAGTACGAACTTGAAGGATTATTCATGTATTGGCTATAAGCCATACTCTCGGTTATATCTTTATAAATAAGCTTTACATATTCCTCGTTCAAATACCAATTTTTCAATTTCCGTTTTTCCAATTCTGCCTTCAGCTTAGCATTACTGGACAATTGTACCAATAATCTATTGTTTGCGAATTTTTCCTTGTCCGGAAAAGTATCGGCACTGGTCGCAAGGTATTTTTTCGAGGAAAGTTTTACTTGTTTCTCGGCTAATTGTTGAATTTCAATCAACAAACTGAGCATTAACAAATAAAGGGAATACATATTCTCTATACTTACTTTCAGGAATTTTTCCTGTTTTTCGAGGGAATCATCTTTTGATTGGGTAAGTGCATAAATACACTGCATAACTTTTACCCGAATATGCCTTCTTGTAAGCATGTTAAAGAACTTTTAGTGAACTGCGATACTTTCGGCAGCAAAAATAGCAATCTATTTTTAATCTATGTACCAGAGTTGAACTAATATCTTATTTATGGAATTTATAACATTCGGTTTTAAGACAAACTTATATCTTTGGCAAATGGGTTAAACTCAAAATCCTTTAGCTTACCGGATTTATGAAGGAACTTAAGCATCTAAATAAGTACTTTAAAAAATATTGGTTAAAACTGCTGGTGGGAATGATCATTACGGTCATTGCCAAGATATTTCAATTGGTAATGCCATCCTATGCACATAAATCAATTACGGTTGTTGAAGATTTCATAGGTGGCGAACTTACCCAAGAAATGGCCCAAGACATGCTTTTGGAATTCATTCTTATCATTATAGGGGCAGCCCTCCTCTCTGGTTTTTTTACCTTTTTAATGCGGCAGACGATTATTTATGTCTCCCGATATATTGAATTTGATTTAAAGAATGAGATTTTTGATCATTACCAACTATTAAGTCTAAATTTTTATAAAAAAAATCGCACTGGCGATTTAATGAACCGGATTAGCGAAGATGTAAGTCAAGTAAGAATGTATACCGGTCCAGCTCTGATGTATGGAATGAATACCATTACCTTATTTGCATGTATCATTCCCATAATGTTCATAAAAGCGCCGACTTTGGCAGCTTACACACTAATTCCGCTACCCATACTCTCCGTACTTATTTACCAAATAAGCAAAATAATACATAAACGAAGTACTGTTGTTCAAGAATATCTTTCTTCGCTCTCGACCTTTACACAGGAGGTCTTTTCTGGTGTTTCGGTAATTAAGGCATATGCAATTGAACCTAAAATTAATGCAGAATTGAATGTATTGGCATTGGAAGGAAAAAAGAAAAGCATGGACCTTGCCAAGGTAAACGCATGGTTCTTTCCTTTAATGATCTTACTTATCGGTGTTAGTAATATTTTTGTCATTTACATTGGGGGACACCAATATATAAATGGTGAAATCAATTCGGTTGGGCTAATTGCCGAATTCGTTCTTTACGTGAATATGCTCACTTGGCCTGTTGCAATAGTTGGTTGGTTGACCTCTATAATTCAACGGGCTGAAGCATCACAAAAAAGA
>CAZHJO010000586.1:0-2211 GCA_964532755.1 uncultured Maribacter sp.
TTCATCATCCAAACCGTTTTCTCTTGTTCAGTGATAAAATCGCTCATCATTGAATTGGTACCCTCATCTTCTGCCGCATCGGAGGCATTTAAAATACCACGTTCAATTATCAATAGCTGTGTCAATGAATTTACAATTAAGCGTATGGCATCTTCGTCTTTGGAAATGTTCTTTCCTACCGGTACCTTGGCATTTTCGAGATAATCCTCAAAAGTGTGCATCGGCACCCCTCCCAGCGTTAAAATACGTTCCGCGATTTCATCAACTTTTAGATTGGCGTCATCATACAATTCTTCGAACTTCACATGTAGATCAAAAAAGCGTTTCCCTTTTATATTCCAGTGAATACCTCTAAGGTTTTGGTAATACTGTTGAAAATTCGCTAAAAGTCCGTTCAACTCCTTACTCAACGCTTTCGATTCATCAGTGTTTAAACCTAAACTGTTTAGTTGCATGGTGTATTAATTTAATTTTAATATAAAATTATCTAATAATTATCTGTATTCTCATAAATATTATTGATAGATTTTATACATTTATAGCCACAAATTATTACGCATGACCATTACCCAATTGCAATATGTCCTGGCGGTTGCCGAATACCAAAACTTCACATTGGCCGCCCAAAAAAGTTTCGTAACACAACCCACTCTCAGTATGCAGGTCCAAAAGCTTGAAGACGAATTGGATGTGTTGATTTTTGACCGAAGCAAAAAACCGATTTCGATTACCGAAGTAGGTAAAAAAATTGTTGAACAGGCCAAAAATATTGTAAATGAGGCCGATAGAATAAAGGATATTGTAGATCAGGATAAAGGATTTATCGGGGGTGATTTCACCTTAGGGATTATCCCTACGATTATGCCAACGCTTTTGCCAATGTTCTTGAAGACCTTTATCAACAAGTACCCGAAAGTCAACCTCATTATAAAAGAACAAAACACCGAAAATCTTATTCGCAATATTCAAGACGGACATCTGGATGCTGGGATAGCGGCTACTCCTTTGGAGATTGAATTCATAAAAGAACGCCCTTTATACTATGAACCGTTTGTGGGATATGTCCCTTTGAATCATAGATTGGCCAATGCAACAAAGCTGAATCCGGAGGATTTGGACATTTCGGACATTTTACTGCTTAAAGATGGACATTGTTTTAGGGACGGTGTCATAAATATTTGTAATGCGCCAAAAAACTATGGTGAAGAGCATTTTCAATTGCAAAGTGGCAGTTTTGAAACCTTGGTGAATTTATCAAATGAAGGACTAGGAATGACCCTATTACCTTTTTTGAATACGTTGGAGTTGGATGAAAGCAAGAAGAACAACCTGAAGTACTTCAGCAACCCATCTCCTGCCAGGGAAGTGAGTTTAATATATCACAAAAGTGAATTGAAAATTCAGATTACCGAAGCCTTGAAAGATGTTATCTCGGGCATCGTACGAGGTGCTATTGCTTTTCAGGACGTGAAAATTATTAGTCCTATCAATAAATAGGGATTTACTTTAAAGGTTTAAAACGATAAGAACACTCTTCGATACAACCGATAAATCCCAAGATGAGCTTACCATCTTCGAACCAAATTTTATAGTCGGCTTCATACGCTTGTGAATTGCACATAAACCTTAAAAATAATTTGTCTTCGTCAATGAAGAAAGTGCCTATAATGGGTCCCTTACAAGTATCCCATTTTGACAAAACTAAAGTGCCATCAATGTTGAATTCATAAATCTCACCATTGGTTACATCAGACCAATCAACAATACCTCCAGGGCTTATTTTCGTTGCTTCCAACTGCCATTTTCCTATAATTTCATGGTCGGTTTGCTTGCTGCTTAAATCATCATCCGTACATCCTAAAAACAATACGAAAATAATAGTAGGTATATATTTCATACAATTGTTTTTACTAATTGCTGCCTACACTACAAACGACAATCTTGGCTTTTTATTGGAAAAAAGAAAACCACTCTTTCGAGTGGTTTGGTATTATACTTTTAAATAGATAAGACTTTCTTGCAGTTGTGGCTTATCGGTAATGAACTGCTGCAACCAGTGCTTCAATTCTTCTAATTCGGCCGGCAGTAGTCTCTTAACCGCCTTTTTCAACTCTTTGCAAAAGAGTTTTGTGTCAAAACTAACTTTTTTAAGTACAGTTTTGGTGTACTCAAGCATAGCTCTAGCCATATTCCAAAATGTTTTTAATTAGT
>CAZHJO010000587.1:0-2206 GCA_964532755.1 uncultured Maribacter sp.
CATCCTTTATAACCCTCTATAACAGCTACAACATATCCTTCTTCAGATGCACAAATTGTATCACCAATCTCCATAGTAAAATCAAACGCATACCTTGACGTTACAGTATTATGTGTTGGACCAGAATTATTGCCTTGCATTAATTTATACCGCTTATCTACCCAGGAAAGCTTCTCTTTATAAATAAATCCGATGGCCTTGTCCCTTGACTCCTTTTCACCTTGTATAGCTCCCCAAATACTCACACCATCAATAGGTCTGTCGTCTGGATAGGGTATATTCAGAATATCAAGTAAGGTAGGGAGATAGTCAGAAGTGACAGCAGGGAACTCCGATCGTTGACCTGCTGTTATTTGGTTTTTCCAAACCATAAAAGCGGGAACCCTGACCCCACCTTCATACAGGCTTCGTTTTCGTTCACGAAAGACCCCGGCACTTCCCGGGGTGCCATTTTCAGGGCCATTATCACTACAAAAGAAAATAATCGTATTCTCCTGGCTATCCATTGATTCAAGTTTGGACCAGAGCCTACCAATTTGCTCATCCATAGCAGTCAATGTGCCATAGTACAGCTGTTTTTGCAATCCCATGTCGGCATATTGATTTCGATGTGCACTATCACTGACCACCGGCAAATGGGGCGTATGCAACCAAATGGTCGTAAAAAAAGATCGGTTCTCTGTGATGGCGGTTTCAAGAAACGGCAACACCCTATCCATTATGATTCGGGAGTTATCCCCTTTTAAATTCATACGCTCTTTTTGGTTCTCACCGGTCCAATAGGCCGTGCCGTAGGATTTTATGGCTTCTTGCTTTGTTACGGACCGCCAGCCATAACGCATACTTTCCCCTTCCTCAAAACTTTCTGGATATACCATGGGATCATAAGTGGGTACCTTGGACTCGGTACTGAAATACGAGTCGTACCCATGCTCAGTTGGGAGACTGTAGTGGACATCGAATTTTGCCCGGCCTCCCCTGTTGGCATCCAGGGTATCCATGGTGAGCGTACCTAAATGCCATTTGCCAAAATGGCCTGTAGCATACCCATGTTCCTTGAGGATTTCAGGAAGGGTTATTTCCCCGGGCAACATATGGCCGCTATTGGCATTGGGAATGTTCATCCGTAACGGATTCCGCCCCGTGATCACACTCGCCCTTGTCGGGGAACATACGGCCGAGGCTGAATAGAACCTATCGAAAATTACGCCGCTCGCTGCCAATTGATCCAGGTTTGGCGTCTTTATTTCGGTATTGCCATTAAAACCAGCATCGTACCAGCCTTGGTCATCGGTCATGATCAAGATGATATTGGGCCTTGGATCCTGTCCTTTACAGGATGCCAACGCGAACAAGGTGATACAGCATCGTAATATGGCGTATTTCATAAGCTTATGTTTGTGCGGACCAATGCTGTTTTGTTTATTAAGAATTTCAAAGGATGGCTGATTTGTTTTGATTCCACTGCGAAGTTACGAACTTCGCAAAGCAGCCGTAAGAATTAGGAGTGATTTTCGCTTTTTCCATCGCTTTTTTGGAACTTTACATTTTGTTTTTGGAAAATTCCAGCAATTTTGGAATATCCTTTCAGTTTTATTTAATTTCAAACAAATTCAATAGCATTGATGTCAAATTCCAAAATAAAAGTAGGTCTGGTTTCCTTTGGTATGAGTGGTCGTATTTTTCATGCCCCCTTTATAGAAAAGAACCCCAATTTTGAATTGAAGTTGATCTTGGAAAGAACAAAATCAATTTCAAAGGCACATTATCCAAAGGCCACCATAGTCCGGAGTTTTCAAGAATTGATCAATAACAAGGAAGTAAGCCTGATTGTTGTAAACGGACCCACCTATTTGCATTTTGAAATGGCAAAGTCGGCCTTGGCGGCAGGGAAACATGTGGTCTTGGAAAAACCCATGACAGCTACGTCCAAGGAAGGGGAAGAACTTATGGCGCTTGCCAAAAAGAAGGGAGTACTGCTCGCGGTGTACCACAACAAACGCTTTGAAGGCGGTTTTAAAACCGTACAAAAGCTAGTGGCTACCAATCGCATGGGAAACCTAAGGGATTGTAGTCTGGCCGTACACCGATTTAGACCTGAAATTGGTCCAAAGGCCTGGAAGGAAGATGCCTATCCCGGTGCAGGAATTCTGTACGATATAGGTTCCCATTTAATTGATCAGGTGTTGGTTTTGTTTGGTTGGCC
>CAZHJO010000588.1:0-2200 GCA_964532755.1 uncultured Maribacter sp.
GGTTAGATATATGATGTAAATACCACAATACATTTCTACCTCGCTTGAGAGCAAGTATAAAAATGATGGTGTGTATTTTGATTTCCCATTACTGATGTAAAATTAGAACTTATTTTTAATTCACAAAACATTTGTTTTAAATAGCACAATTCTTTTTTAAAATGGCATTCTAAAAAACAATATTAATTGTTCCCCAATATTAGGGGCAACCCAGCATCACCACTTCCGACCACAACAACCTTGGCATTAGGGGATTTTGAGAGCTCTAAAGTAGCATCAATACCCTTGTCGCGTAAGATCTTATCTGTCAAAGACGCACTTAATATTCTATTCGCATCGGCCTTACCTTGGGCCTCAATACGAACTTTCTGAGCTTCCTTTTCAGCAGTCACCAATCTAAATTCATATTCCAATGACTCTTGCTCTTGTTTAAGTTTACGTTCAATGGCCTCTTTGATTGTAGGAGGTAAAGTCACATCGCGCACAAGTACTTCGTTCAGTTGAATATACTGACCGTCAACGATCTTCTTGGTTTCTTCAAAAATCTCAGCCTGTATGGCATCTCGTTTGCTTGAATATAATTGTTCAGGAGTATATCTTCCTACAACACTTCGTGCGGCCGATCTAATTGTAGGCAATAAGACCCGTTGCACATATGCTTCCCCTTTTTCCTGGTGAAGTTTTCCAAGAACCTCTCTTTTTGGTTCAAACCAAGCTGAAGCATCTAATTTTATCTCTAATCCGTTAGAGGAAAGCACTTGCATTTTTTCAAATACTTCTTGCTGCCTCACCTCATAAATGTAAACCTTGTTCCAAGGGGCTACGATATGAAAACCTTCACCCAAGGGTGGCTCGTCAGTAACAACACCTCCGCCAAAGGTTCTGTATAGAACACCGGCCTCACCGGAACCAATTGTTATCGCTGATTTTGAAACTAATATTACCGCAAGTATCAAAATGAAAATTGTGGGTAACGCTATTTTAGGTAATTTATCCATTGTAATTTATTTAAATTAATCCGTTATATTTTCTAATAAACCATTCTGCTGACAAAGCCAAAATGATTATCGTCAGCAAGAATCGAAAATCGATCAAAGATACGACATTTTGATGGCTTTTACGGACAGGTTTGAATTTGTCTTCACGCATTAAATCATTGATCAATTCATTTGTTTGAAAAGGGTAATAAAGGGCTGCATTGGTACTCTCAGCGAGCCGATTCAATTTTTTGTAGTTGCTTGATGTGAACTGTTGTTCAACATCGAAATCAAGCATGTTGAAACGGCCTGATCTAGAAATATTTTCATTTACGACCTTCACGGTAAACGCATATTCCCCTGAAGGCATATTGCTCAAATCAGCTTCATAAAAACTCCCTTTCAAAAGCATCGGAAATTCCTGGGCACTACGCTCCCCTTTCTTTTTAATTATCAATATAATCTCGGCATCCGAATCAAAGGAGAAGGATTCATCAAAATAATTCGCAGCTATTTTTGCTTCGCGATTGCCTTCATAGAACGATTCGTAATTCAATACCAGTCTGCTTCTCGATTCATTCGAAGAAAGGAACAACACAATTTTTCCGACCAATGCATCAAAATCGTCGAAATTTTGGTTATCGCGGAAATCCTGCACTCTCCATTTCCATAGATTTTCCCCAAATAAGATGGCTTCACGTTCCAATCCGTTTTCCGCCAAGACCAATAAGGGCTCGCCAATATCCGCACCTTTAATTTGTTGCCCAAGTAACACCTCATGACTTTTATTGACAATTACCTCTCCAAGATTTGTTTCTAAAGGGGGATAATTGTCAATTGCTAAATTTGAAATATCAAATTTTGAAAATCCTTGGTTGATCAAAGGGGTGACTTCCTCCGATTGGTCATAACTATTCTTGGTAAATGATGTTTGGATTGTATTGAGGAAATTCCAATCTGTTTTAGGTCCACTTATGATAAAAGTATTTATGTTCCCCTTATCGACATAGTCATATATCCCGCTGAACGAAGCAGTAGGTTGATAGAGAATGAAAAGATCAAAATCATTCAATTCTTTTATATCAACGGTTGGTCTTAGGATTGATACCAAGCGTTGTTCATTACTTTCAATAGATTTCTTAAGTGCGCCAATATCAGGGTGCAATATTTCTGAAACTAGGGCAACATTGGTTTTCTCATCGATAACCTCAATTGCAACACTT
>CAZHJO010000589.1:0-2200 GCA_964532755.1 uncultured Maribacter sp.
CAGAGAGAGCTAAAAAAAATACAATAGTTAGTAAAATAGATTTCATAACAATTAAATACTAGTCTTACTAATTTATGATAAATAATTCGCAAAAAGTCTAGAAATAATATTCAACAAAAGAAAATTCTAACATAACATCCCATTTCACGCACATTCCACTACTCTCCTATCGTCGCTTCGTAAAAAGAGTGTTCCATTAACATTGTAGAAGAAACTTTAGAAATACTTTCGCTTTTACCAAAGCAAAGTTACATAACGCGGAACATTATAGACCAGTTAAACTATTCGATAATTGGCCATTATGTCAAATTGCTTTGGTAGTCGGTTTCTATTTTAGGATCCTGACACCATTGCCGTGAAACCTGTGCTGCGCGCAGTTGAAGTATCAAATTACTCATTTGATTTCTATTGTTTTTAAAGGTATTCGATTAAGTTTATAAAAAAAGCCCTTAAAAAAGGGCTTTATTCGTTTGAATATTTCCATTTATACCTTTTTATAATGGAAATAATAGTACTCATGTAATAATGAATTACTTCCTTTTTCCTTTTTTCATCTTTATTGTACCATTCCAGCTATGGTGGGAATTTGAATCTTGACTGCTGTTGAAATCATCAGATGTTCCGCCTCCGGAAGCGCCTTCAAAACGACCCGTTCCACCAAGAATCACAAAAGGATCTCGCCAGTAAGATACCACATATTCAGGGTGATCATCTAATCTACCTGGTATTACTTGTCCTTCAATAGACACAAAGAGGATGTCTCCATTAGCCGCAACCATATAGGCATCAGTTTGACCATATCCTTCCGGTCCAACGCAGAAATCAAAGTTCCCTGTAAATTTTCCTAAATGAGTTCCGTTTCCCTCAAAATCAACAATTACGCGTGCAAATTCACATTTAGGCTCTAAACCAGTTAATTCTTCAAGATCTGGTCCAGCATGTATGTAATCGCCTAGAAATTCAGCCTTGAATGGCACAGTAACATATACCGGTTTATCTTTACTTTTTTTCAATGTAGTAAGTGCTGCATCATCTAAAGTAGATAGTGATTCATTATCTAAAAAGATGTCGGATTTTGTACAAGTCGATAGCATGAATATACATGCTATTAGAAATAAAAGAAGTTTAAAAATTTTCATGATTTACACGATTTAGGTTACTTGAATAATAATCTCATGAAATTATTTACATACATTGTAAGAAGCAATGATATTCGTCATCTATTGTAAGAAATTGTCCATCTAATTTATTTAGATATTACCATTGCACACACATCTATTCATGGCTAGTTATTTTATAATAAGGAATTCATGAATCTCAAAGAGAAAGTGCTTCTCGATTTCACTTCCCTCCTACCGTAGGCTTCCGCCAGAGGCGGACAGGCGCATAATAAGCCCGCCCGAACGTACCCTACGCGGTACGGGCGGGTGTTTACTCGCGCTGTTTCTATTTTAATAAATAGGTGCTCGTGAACCTCATATGAAGCGGGTAACTATTGCTCAGGTATAAGGCGTATAAGTCTACCGGGGCCCTCTACCACAATGTAAAGATAACCGTCTTTACCCATATGTACGTCCCGTACCCTGCCTATACCATCCAATAGTGTTTCATGGCCGACGACCTCATTGCCATTCATCTTTAAACGATGGAGGTATTCGAATTTGAGCGAGCTGACGAACAAGTCATTTTTCCAATTTCCATAAAAATCGCCAGACACAAATGTCATTCCACAGGGAGCAATAGAAGGGGTCCAATAATATACGGGCTGTTCCATGCCATTCAATTCCGTAAGGTCTGTAAATGTGGTTCCATCATAATTGATACCGTATGAAATCACGGGCCAACCATTGTTGTTCCCTGCTTCCAAAATATTGATTTCATCACCTCCCTGAGGCCCATGCTCGCCTTCCCACAGCGCTCCAGTTTCTGGATGTAGGCTCATTCCTTGAGGATTGCGCGTACCGTAAGTGAAAATTGAATTGACCGCTCCCGGTGTATTATAAAAAGGGTTGTCGGTAGGAATTTGACCATCGTCATGGATACGGTGTATTTTTCCGAGATAATTGTCCAATGCTTGAGGGTAAATATCTCTATATCCGCGATCACCTACGGAAATATATAAGTAGCCATTTCTATCAAATACCAGTCTCGAACCATAATGGTGACCACTATTGAGATACGGAAGTGCCGTAAATATGTT
>CAZHJO010000590.1:0-2198 GCA_964532755.1 uncultured Maribacter sp.
CAAAGGAATCACTTAGAATAAGGACCAATCGTTTCGGGCAAGGATTGGAGAAAACGACTGAATTGCTACTGGCCGAAACCCAATATGCCCAAAAGCAGTTGGAATTTTATACGACTATTTTTCAACATAATTATGCCTTGGCATACGTTCAATTTTTAACCATAGAATAAGAGATACAGCAATAAAAAAAGAAAGATGAAAAACAAATATATCATAGGACTGCTTACGATTGTACTGTTCGCCACAAGTTGTGGAGAGGGAGATAAAAATACAGTGGCTGATAGTTCCCCCCCAGTTACTGTAACCATAAGTTCGGTCTCACAAGAAAATAGCAGTTCGTTTTTGACCGCAAGTGGCAAGATCGAGGCCGTTAACAGTGCCAATTTAAGCACCCGAATGATGGGCTATGTAGACAGGATATATGTGCAGGTTGGTGAAAAAGTAAGGAGAGGACAGCAATTGATCAGTATAAGCAATACGGAACTATCAGCGAAATTAGCCCAAGTCAATGCGAGTATCTCTGAAGCAACTGCGGCATTCAAAAATGCAGAGAAAGATTATAATAGGTTTACGGCTTTGTTCAATGATAACAGTGCCTCACAAAAAGAGCTAGATGATATAACGGCCAACTATAATATGGCCAAAGCCAGATTAGAGGGTGCCGAACAAATGAAGAACGAGGTAAATGCCCAATTTTCCTATGCCAATATCCGGGCTCCTTTTAGTGGTACGGTGACCAACAAATTCATAAAAGTCGGTGATATGGCAAATCCGGGAATGCCCTTGTTAGAGGTTGAATCACCGGGAAAATTTCAAGTTTTGGCCATGGTACCAGAATCTGAAATACTTCAGATAAAAGGCGATACCGAGGTCGATGTGGTTTTAAAATCTTTGGGTAAAACGGTAAAGGGTAAAGTGATGGAAGTAAGCACTTCGGCAAAAAATACAGGTGGCCAATATATGGTTAAAGTGGTTTTGAATCAATCTGATGCCAATGTATTGTCCGGAATGTACGCCACAGTACGTTTTCCTGTTGAAACCAAAGAAGGCACTCAGGCTGTAATGCTGCCGACAGAAGCAATAGTTACTAAAGGACAATTAACAGGCGTTTACACGGTTAGTCAAACAAATACAGCACTATTGCGATGGTTACGCTTAGGGCGTACCATTGGGGATAAGGTAGAGGTATTGTCAGGAATGTCATCGGATGAGCAATTCATAGTTTCTGCCGACGGCAAATTGTATAACGGGGCCAAGATCAACATTCAATAATTGGGATTGCGTTAGGGATTGAGCCCTTGTTGGAGCTCTCTTTGAAAAAAAAGCGACTGGTGAAAGCCCGCTCGAACGCCCAAAAAATTAATAAACAAAAGAATGAAGGAAGGATTAGCAGGCAAAATCGCCAAATTATTTATAGGATCCAAATTAACCGTGCTCCTGATGATCGTGTTCATGGTCATTGGGGTGTATAGTTCTTTTTTAATTCCAAGGGAAGAGGAGCCACAGATTGATGTGCCGATGGCCGATATTTTTGTGGGCTATCCTGGTGCGAGCCCTACCGAGGTTGAATCCCGAGTAACAAAACCACTCGAAAAACTCATTTCGAACATAAAAGGGGTAGAGTATGTGTATTCTACCTCAATGAAGGAGCAGGGGATGGTCATCGTACAATTTTACGTGGGCGAGGATATAGAACGTTCGTTTGTAAAGCTCTATAACGAGATTAACAAACATATGGATATTATGCCGGAGGGAGTTACTTTTCCCTTGGTGAAAACCCGTGCTATAGATGACGTCCCAATGTTGGGATTGACCCTATGGAGCGAGAGTTATGATGATTATCGAATTAAACAAATCACACAGGAACTTACTGACGAAATAGAGAAGATAAATGATGTATCCGCTACCCAAAAAATAGGAGGCAGAAATCGGCAATTGCGCATAGTACTTGATAAGGAAAAAATGGCTGAAAGTGGCTTGGACTTCCTCTCTGTGGCCCAAATGATAAAGGCAAATAACCAACAGTTGGGTGGAGGGACTTTTGATAAGAACGATACGGAGTTTATGGTAACAACCGGCAATTTCTTGGAATCAGTAGAGGACGTTCAGAATTTAGTCGTTGGTATCCAGCAAAATAGGCCCATTTATTTGAAGCAGATTGCCAACATTGAAGATGGCCCTGAACTTCCTAAGAATTA
>CAZHJO010000591.1:0-2193 GCA_964532755.1 uncultured Maribacter sp.
GCTAATAGTGCCCCTAGCAAATAGAACCGTTTGAATGAATGCATATTTTCCTGTTCTAGGAAAATCTTGTAAAAAGACAATAAAATGGCCAAACAGGCAGCCGATTTTAAAATATAGAGAAACATGTTCTACTTCTTTTTAAGTTCTTTATCGATCAACGCTTTTAAATCTTCCAATTCGGTTTTGGTTAGGTCGGTTTCCTGGGTAAAAAAAGATGCAAATTGGGAGGCACTATCGTTAAAGAAATTTTTTATGAGTCCGTTTACGTGTTTCGAGAAATAATCCTTTTTCTTAACAGTGGGGTAATATTCCCTTGAACGACCATAACTCTTATAAGCTACAAATCCCTTGTCGGTCATGCGTTTTAATAAAGTTGCAATGGTAGTGATCGCTGGTTTAGGCTCGGGATAAGCTTCCAATAAGTCTTTTAGGAAGGCTTTTTGTTGCTTCCATAAAATATTCATCAACTCTTCCTCGGTTTTGGATAATTGCACGTTCTACATGTTTAGAATTATTTCTACAAACATAGAATAATTATTTTAATTCTACAAATGTAGAGCAAAATAGTTCCCTTCAAGAGCTAAAAAAATGTGGTGTTCGTCTTATAGAACTCTAGAATGGCCTAATTTATTACGCCATCATTTCAGCAAAGTACTTGTAGAAATAAGGTATGGTTTCGATGCCTTTATAATAAAACCACAATCCAAAATGCTCATTGGGTGAATGTATGGCATTACTATCCAATCCAAAGCCCATAAGAATTATTTTACTGTCGAGCTCTTTTTCAAAGAGCGGAACTATGGGAATACTGCCACCTCCACGTTGTGGAATGGGTACTTTGCCAAATGTTGTTTCATAGGCTTTTGATGCTGCTTGGTACCCTATCGTATTAATCGGCGTTACATAGGCTTGTCCACCATGATGGGGAATTACTTTTACGGTTACACCCTTCGGGGCCAAACTTTCAAAATGGGTAGTGAAAAGAGCTGTTATTTCTTCCCAATCTTGATTTGGCACCAGTCGCATTGAAATTTTTGCATAGGCCTTACTGGGGATAACGGTCTTTGCACCTTCACCTGTATAACCGCCCCAAATGCCGTTTACATCCAAAGTAGGTCTAATGGCATTTCTTTCATTGGTAGTAAAGCCTTTTTCGCCATAGACGCTATCAATATCCAAGGCATTTTGGTATTCTTCCAGACCAAAGGGAGCTTTGGCCATTTCGGCCCTTTCTTCCAACGAAAGTTCTTCTACCTTATCATAAAAACCAGGGATGGTAATATGATTGTTCCCGTCATGAAGTGCGGCAATCATTTTAGTTAGAATGTTGATGGGATTTGCCACCGCTCCACCATACAGGCCAGAATGCAAGTCTCGATTTGGCCCGGTAACTTCTACCTCAACATAACTTAATCCTCGCAATCCAGTGGTTATTGAAGGGTAATCCTTACTGATCATCCCGGTATCTGAAATCAAGATTACATCATTCTTTAACTTCTCCTTGTTATTGGCGACGTATTGGGCAATATTTACGCTTCCTACCTCTTCCTCACCTTCAATCATAAATTTCACATTACAGGGAAGTTGATCACTTTTGACCATGAATTCCAAGGCCTTCACATGCATATACATCTGGCCTTTATCGTCACTGGCCCCTCTTGCGAAAATGGCCCCATCTGGGTGCTCTTCCGTTTCCCTGATTACTGGTTCAAAAGGAGGTGAATCCCAAAGCTCAAGAGGGTCGGGTGGCTGCACATCATAGTGACCGTATACAAGTACAGTGGGTAATTTTGGATCTATTATCTTTTCTCCATAAACAATGGGATAACCATCGGTCTCACAGATTTCAACAAGGTCGCAACCCGCCTCGATCAAGGCCTTTTCAACAACTTCCGCCGTATTGATAACATCCTGTGAAAACGCTGAATCCGCACTTATTGATGGAATCTTAAGAAGCTCAATAAGTTCGTTTAAAAATCGGTCTTTGTGTTGGTCTACGTATTCTGCACTATTTTGCATTTAAGTGGGTTTGAAGTATAGTCAAAATTACGAAAAGAACTTTTTAAAGGGAGTGTTTACTAAATTGAAATTTTGCTTTATATTTGCATCCCGATAATCCTAAGGGATTGGCAGAATTCAATGCGGGCGTGGTGGAATTGGTAGACACGCTAGACTTAGGATCTAGTGCCGCAA
>CAZHJO010000592.1:0-2192 GCA_964532755.1 uncultured Maribacter sp.
AGGGATATTGGAAGAGCAATTTCTGTGAAATTGGCAAAAGTAGGTGCCAAGATCGTTGTTAACTATTATAGTTCTGAAAAGGGTGCCGAAGAAACGGTTGACGAAATCAAATCATTTGGGGGAGAGGCTATTTCTGTAAAGGCCGATGTTTCAAAACAAGATGATATTGCCATTTTAAAGGCGAAGACCATTGAGGCTTTTGGAGACAAAGTCGACATTTTGGTAAATAATGCGGGAGGTCTTTTTGCCCGTAAGACATTACAGGAATTTGATGAAGCGTTTTATGATTTGGTCATGAATGTCAATTTCAAATCTGTGGTGTTCGCAATGCAGGCCTTTGTACCTATAATGGCCGAAGGCTCCTCGGTAATAAACCTCTCTTCGCAAGCTGCTAGGGATGGCGGCGGGGGCGGTTCTTCATTGTACGCATCTTCAAAAGGTGCTGTGTCTACCTTTACAAGAGCCATGTCAAAGGAACTTGGGCCTATTGGAATTCGAGTAAACGCGCTCTGTCCAGGTTTAATTGCAACTAAATTCCATGATGACTTTACAAAAAATGAAGTTCGTACAAAGGTAGCCGCAGGAACTCCTTTACGAAGAGAAGGTTCAGCTGCTGAAGTGGCCGATTTAGTAGCATATTTGGCTTCAGATGAATCATCATTTATAACTGGAAATAATATAGACATCAATGGGGGGTTAGCTTTTAGTTAGTAGCTTTGCATTGTGTTTCAATAAATCAATAAAATGAAGAAAGTTGTAACTTTTGGAGAGATCATGTTGCGATTGGCTCCTCCAGGATATTTAAGGTTTTCACAGGCAAATAGTTTTGATGTGGTGTATGGTGGGGGTGAATCCAATGTGGCCGTTTCTTTGGCGAATTATGGAGTCCCTGTTGATTTTGTAACTCGACTTCCGAAGAACGACATAGGACAATGTGCTCTTATGGAAATGCGTAAACGAGGTGTTAATACCCAGAACATTGTTTTCGGAGGGGAACGTTTGGGAATCTATTTCTTGGAAACCGGCGCTGTAAGCAGAGGAAGCAAAGTGGTTTATGATAGGGCACATTCCGCCATTTGTGAAATAGAGTCTGGAATGATCGATTGGAAAAAAGTATTTGAAGGTGCTGGTTGGTTTCATTGGACAGGCATTACCCCAGCCATTTCGCAAGGGGCAGCTGATGTTTGTTTAGAAGCAGTCAAGGTTGCCAGTGCGTTAGGTATCACCATTTCTACAGACCTTAATTATCGGGCAAAATTATGGAATTACGGTGGCGACCGAGAAGCTATTATGACCGAGCTTACCTCGTATTGTGATATCATTCTTGGAAACGAGGAAGATGCAGAAAAACACTTTGGGATTCATCCAGAAGGTTTGGATGTCCATAAACATGGACATGATGTAAAGGCTGAGGCCTTCCTATCAGTTTGTAAGCAAATGATGGAGAAGTTTCCAAGGGCTAAAAAAGTGATTACTACCTTGCGAGGTTCTATTTCAGCATCGCATAACACATGGGCCGGAGTCCTTTACGATGGCAAAAAAATGTACGATACACGCCAATATCAGATCACCGATATCGTGGATCGGGTAGGTGGCGGTGATTCCTTTATGGGAGGATTGATCTATGGTTTACTCAAGTATCCAGATGATGACCAAAACGCTTTGGATTTTGCTGTAGCGGCATCATGCCTAAAACATACGATCAAAGGAGATGCCAATCTTGTAACCGTTGAGGAAGTCCAAAAATTGGCGGGTGGTGACGCTTCAGGTAGAGTGGCAAGATAGAAGGCCATAATTAGTTTATGCCCCATATTTCATATTTAGTATAATTCCCGGACCTCCGCTGTTAAGTTGAAGGTCACTTATATAGGAACTGGATCTAAAATACATATTATCAGAACTCCCAATTATAATAATTTTTTATATGGCTAAGTATTCAAGATTAGAAGTTGCACAGGTGATGAAGGAGACCGGGATGGTCCCTTTGTTTTACCATCCCAATATCGATTTAGGGAAAAAAGTTTTGAAGGCCTGTTATGATGGTGGAGCACGCCTGATAGAATTCACTGCCCGTGGTGATTTTGCCTTTGAAGTATTTCTTGAACTGAACAAGTATGCCATTAAGGAGTTGCCCGGTATGATCATGGGCGTTGGTTCCATAACCGATGCAGCGGCGGCTTCAATGTTTATGC
>CAZHJO010000593.1:0-2190 GCA_964532755.1 uncultured Maribacter sp.
TTATTACGATGCTTATTTTAAGAATAAGGCCGGTCGGTATGAAACTTCCAATGCATCGGTACAAAAGTTGGCTAAGGATTATTCGAGCTATAAGGAATGGGGTGGTAAAGGCCTTATACTTATGGCAAAGAATTTCCACGCTTTGGATGATGCCTACCAGGCCACATATATCCTAGAAAGTGTTATAGCCAATTTTAGTCAATTCCCCGAGTTGGTTGCACAAGCCCAAGGTGAGCTGGCAATAATCAAATCAAAAGAAGCACAACGCAATTCATCTGTTAATCCTGACGGAAATTAATTCCCTATAAAGAACACATTATGCCTAAGCATCTATATATTCTAATCGCAATTTTCGGACTATCGCAGCTTTCACAAGCACAGGATGAGGAACAAGACAATATTGGTACCGAGACCGTAACTGTTACCAAGGCCTATTCGCCAACGATTTCCGATGCTTTTAAAATAAAATCGGTTCCGAACCTTAACGATTCGATTGTTCTTCAAAAAAAGAAGATTGCATACAATATTTTCTCAGTTCCGGTGGCTTCGACTTTTACCCCGGCCAAGGGTAAGGCCTCTGCGGTCAAAAAATTGCCGCCACCGGAATTGTATAATTCATATGCATCCGGAGGTGCTGGAAACCCAAGTAATGCTATGGCCAAGTTTTATACAAGCAGGGCCATTAATAGGGAGGAACGTCTTGATTTAGGTTTCAACCACAACTCATCGCGAGCTACGATCGATGGGGTGGACCTCGAAAGTAAATATTCTAATACCGAAGTTGATGCCTCGTACTCGAAAAGGGATAGGGACATGAATTGGGGTGCAGCAATTGGTCTACAACATCAATTGTACAATTGGTATGGCCTCCCTTCAGGTGTTGTTGATTTGGCCACCATCAATACGATTGATGAAAGACAGAATTATTTTATGGGTGAAATAGGTGGACATATCAATGTTGAGGATGCTTATTTTAAAGATGCGAAATTGAAGTACAGGCGATTTTGGGACGCTATTGAGTCTGGTGAAAACAGGGCCATTTTTGGGATTGGATTCGAATTTCCAGTAGAAGAGGAGTCCTTCGGAATCAATATCAAGATGGACTATGTTGGAGGCAGTTTTGCCAATGCAAATGTGAATAGTCCAACAAATGACGGTGAAATAAGGTACAGCAATTTTCAAGTAGGGATAAATCCAACATTGACGATGCTTCGGGATGACCTTACCCTGAATCTCGGTGTGAACATTGTTTACGGGATGGACACGGAAAGAAATGAAAACAACTTTTATATTTACCCCGCCGTTACGGCTTCTTACCGGTTATTGGATGATACTGTCATTGCTTATGGGGGAATTGAAGGGGAGCTTAGGCAAAATTCGTATTATGGTTTTGTAGCTGAAAATCCCTTTGTTTCCCCAACGCTTGATATTCGACCAACAGACTCGCAATATGATGCCTATATTGGATTAAAAGGTCAGTTGATGCCCAATTTAAGTTACAATATCAAAGGTTCTTATACAGCAGAGAACCGCACACCATTATTCAAATTAAATCCCCAGAACAGTTTCAGGAATGATGAAAAGGGATATTATTATGGCAATTCGTTCGAGCTATTCTATGATGACATAAAGACATTGGGATTATTCGGCGAGCTGAATATTGATGTAAACCGGAATTTCACATTGGGAATCAATGCCGAGGTCTACGAGTATGATACCGAGACCAATAATGCAGCATGGAATTTACCCAACTTAAAGGGGTCTTTGTTTATGGATTACCAGATCGATGAAAATTGGTATATGGGTGCGAATTTATTCTATGTTGGTGAACGTGAGGATTTTTCGACCATTGTGGTCCAAAATCCACCGCCAGGGGGAATAGATGCGACAAGCATTGAATTAGACAGCTATTTTGATGCCAACGCACATGTGGGTTATCGCATGAACAATCAACTTTCAATTTTTGTAAAGGCCGCGAATATTGCCAATAACAATTACCAAAAATGGGCAAATTATCCCGTCCAAGGATTACAAGTACTTGGTGGTGTTACCTATAAGTTTGATTTTTAGATTATTTTATGTCGGTCGCAAAGGGATTCATTTGAAATTTTTGCGCTTTATGTGCTAAAATTCAGTTAGATAGACAGTATGACCTGCATATAATACCGTTTAACGAAGGAACATAGAGTT